>CAZQZF010000007.1:0-2739 GCA_964597745.1 uncultured Zetaproteobacteria bacterium | reverse complement strand
GTGGCTACCCGCAACCCGTTTCTACAATCCATCGTTGATGGCAGGGATGCCAAGCTGATGATCACCGAGGCTGATCGGCTGGGGGATCTGATGAAGAAGGGTGCGCCGTTGCCGAAGCGGGTCGTACTGGCAGGGGAGGGATATGCGGTGATATTGTCAAAATCTCTGTTGCCCAGGTTCGGGAAAACTTCATGGAAGCCGCAGTCAACGAAACCAGAATCGGAACTGGTTTCACTGCTCCATACATCAATAGCTTGCTGCAACAGGTCTTATATGTCCTATAAGACTTATGACCAACATGCCTTATGAATGACAAATCCTTCATCCCTCCGCACGGCAACTATGAGGAACTGCTTTCCTACCAGAAATCAGTCGTTATCTATGATCTGACTTTTCGTTTCTGCGAGCGGTTTCTCAGAAGGGGTGATCGCACCATCGATCAAATGGTGCAGGCGGCCCGCTCCGGCAAACAGAATATCATTGAAGGAAGTAAAGCCTCTGCCGTATCCAAGGAAACGGAAATCAAGTTGACCAATGTAGCACGGGCAAGCCTTGAAGAGTTGCTGGAAGATTATCGCGATTTTCTCAGGGTACGTGATTTCTCCATCTGGGAAAAGGATTCCAAAGAAGCACTCTATGTTCGAAAGCTGGGCAATAAGTCCCATACGGCTTATGAGACCTATCGCCCTATCATTGAAACTCGTCCACCCGAGGTGATTGCCAACATAGCCGTCTGCCTGATTCATCAGGCCAACTACCTGCTGGATCAACAAATTCGCCGGTTCGAGCAGGATTTTCTCAAGGAAGGGGGCTTACGCGAACGCATGACCAGGGCGCGTTTGCAGGTCCGTGATCAACAACGAGGTAACCGGGGGAAATCATGAATAAGGGGTGCCTGACCAAGGCTTTTAATGGGACTTATACGACTTATAAGTCCTATAAGACCTATATGCCCTATAAATCGCTTGAAGGGTGATGGGGATATAAATGCTGCCTGAGACAAGGACACGGCGCGGGCGCAGGCTGGAGTGGAGAAATGGCTCATTGCTGGCCGATGATCCGTTGACCGCATGGCAGGGTTTGCTGGCCGCCCGCGGCCTGAGTGAGGACGATTCTTTTTTTACGCCCCGGTTGGCGGCGTTGCCGGATCCGTTTGCGATGCGCGATATGAAAAAGGCCGCGGATAGGGTGGCCTCTGCTGTCAGCACTGGTGAAAAGATCCATATCTTCGGCGACTTCGATGCCGACGGCGTATGCGGCACATCTATTCTGTTTGAGGCCCTGGCTGCAGCTGGCGCCCACATGAGTTCCTCCATACCACATCGGGCCAAGGCGGGGCATGGCATCGGCATTGAACCTGTGCGGAAGGCCTATAAAGCAGGCGCACGACTGGGTATCAGCGTGGATACCGGCACAAGCTGTATGGATGCCTGCGCTGAGGCCAAAAGAATCGGCCTTGATCTGATTGTGACCGATCATCATCTGCCGGAGGAGACTTTACCGTCGGCCTTTGCCCTTTTAAATCCGGCCCGCGGCGATTGCGGGTTTGCCGACCGCAAGCTATGCGGCGCCGGCGTCGCTTTTTTCCTGCTCATGGCCGTATGGAAGAAACTGTCGGATGCAGATGCGCGGCCGGCCTTCGATTTGCGCGTCCTGCTTGATCGTGTTGCGGTTGCCACCATTGCTGATGTGATGGATCTGACCGGCGTGAACCGAACCCTCGTCTATCATGGTTTGCATCGGTTAAACACGCATCCATCCATCGGTATGCAGGCATTGCTGACGGTGGCCAAGGTACAAAAAGCAGCCACAGCCGAAACTATTGGTTTTTATCTCGCGCCGCGAATCAATGCGGCCGGACGTATGCAGCACTGCGATGTGGCGATGCGGCTGTTATCCACCCATGATGCGGATGAAGCGGCCATACTGGCCGCTGAACTGGATGCGGCGAACAAACAGCGCCGTCAGGTTGAAGCTGAGGTATTTAAGCAGGCGGAACTCAAACTGAAAAATTCGGAAGTGTTGGCTGCGTATGATAAGCGCTGGCATGCCGGTGTCGTCGGTCTGGCCGCGGGCCGGTTGGCCCGCAAACACTGCAGACCGGCCGCGGTCGGTTTTGTGACGTCGGACGGCACTATGCGCATTTCGCTCCGTGGCAGGCCGGGATTCCATATCGGACGGTTGTTAAACGCCTGTAGTGACCATTTGGAGAGTTTTGGCGGTCATGCCGGCGCTGGCGGCGGCACCATCAAGTCCGGCCAGTGGGATGCATTTACCGCCGCATTTGGCAAGGCGATCAACGAGCAGTCAAAGCAAGCCTCTGATTATATGACGCAATCGATTGATGGCGTACTGAGTTTGAGCTGCATGCATATCGGCCTGGCCGAGCGATTGTCCCGTTTTGAACCGATTGGCAAGGGCAACCCGGTCTGTGCCTGGCTGTTGAAGGATGTTCACATTGCCAACCGTCGAGACCTGAAGGGGGGCGTGGTGCGCCTGCGACTGACTGATGGCAGCCGCTGGCTGGATGGAATTGTATTCGGCGTCAACGGCATGGGCGGTGGCATGGAACCGGGTTCAACCGTTTCAGTGATCGGCCAACTGAAAAGGGATGACGGGCGCGGTAATGGCGCGGTTCAGTTTGTCGTGGACGGTGGATGGGCGGAATCGCCGGGTTGAGGAAACTGGCAGGAAAACAGGTTGGACGAGCATTCAATGGGTGGGAAGGATTAAGGACAA
>CAZQZF010000006.1:0-20504 GCA_964597745.1 uncultured Zetaproteobacteria bacterium | reverse complement strand
GGCAGAGGTCTGCAAAACCTTTATTCGCGGGTTCGATTCCCGCCCCTGCCTCCAGTTTTCTCTTGCCTCGCTTAACTTCAATGGCATCATGATCCGGGTTGGCCGGGATGGCGGAACTGGTAGACGCAAGGGACTTAAAATCCCTCGGAAAGTAATTTCCGTGCGGGTTCGACTCCCGCTCCCGGCACCATTTGCGTCCCAGTGTAACATCCGTATCTAATTTTTGACAACCCATAACCTTCTTTGTATTATGGGTTGACTTAAGGAAAGGCGGGTGGAAATTTAAGGACATGCTGAAAAACACCAACCTTATAATCCGTTTACAACCATGTGCGACGATTGGCTTCCCCGCTCATCCGCCAAGAGTTTTGCAACTGGTTAATAATTGAACATGACTGAGATCAAGCCTGACATATCAACTGTTTCCCCGTGCGCCGAAGCAGGTCCAGATTCTATCGACTCAATGACAATGACTCCGCACGGAATCGCTGATTCAAATTCAGCGTCCACCGATACCGACAGAGAGGTCTTTGCCGGGCAGGTCAAATTCCTCTACCGGCAATCGCGCCCTGCTCTTCTCGGCTCTCTGCTGGCCGCCATGCTGTTTGTTGTTGTCTTATGGGACCAGACGCCAAGGCGATCCCTGCTGATCTGGTCGGGCCTTCTGATCGGCGTAACAATCGCCCGTTTTTACCTCCTGACGAGATTCAATCTTGCCTCTCCACGGACCGAGTCAATGGCCCGGTGGCGCTATTATTTCATCCTCGGCGCAGCCGGTGCGGGATTTATCTGGGGCATGGCCGGTCCCCTGCTTATACCCCCGGGATCCATTACCTATCAGGTATTGCTTGTCCTTGTTTTGGCGGGGGTTTTAACGGGGGCTTCCCAGTCACTTTCGGCAACCATTACGCCCTTCGTGGCTTTTTCCGTGCCGGCCATGATTTTCACAACCGCCTGGCTGTTTCAGCTAGGGGATCTCATATATCGAGCCATGGGATTATTGCTGGTTTTATTTTTCATCACTTTACTGTTCTTTACCCGGTATTTTAACAGGACCCTTGTCGAGTCATTTCAATTACGGTTCAGCAATGCCGGCCTTGTAAGGAGGCTGGAAAATGAGGCCGGGAAACGGGAGATGGTTAGTTCGATTACGATTGAACAAAACAGAATACTGGAAATGCTCGTAAGGCAACAGCCCATGGAGGCTGTCCTGGACGCAATCAACCACATGATCGAACTGCAGTGCCCGGGCGCCTTAAGCTCCATTCTGATGCTGGATGATTCACGCCAGCATCTGTTAACGGCCTCCGCCCCCGGTCTGCCGGATGCCTACAACGAGGCGATCAATGGCGAGGGCATAGGCCCCAAGGCAGGCTCCTGCGGCACCGCCGCCTACCACAACGAAATGGTTATTGTTGAGGATATCGCCAGCGATCCCCTGTGGGAGGATTACAGGGATCTGGCCTTGAGCCATGGCTTGCAGGCATGCTGGTCCATGCCCATCCGGGACAATAAGGGGGCGGTGATGGGCACCTTCGCCCTCTATCATGATAAACAGGTCAGGCCCAACTCAACCGAGATTGAGATCATCCAGTCCGCGTCAAATTTCGCCGGCATCGCGATTGAGCATAAAAGAGCTGATGATCAACTGCACCGCCTGGCCCATGAAGATATGCTGACCTTGCTGCCCAATCGAGCCCTGTTTATGGATCGTCTGGAACGAGCCATCGCCCAGTCACGGCGCAAAAAAAAGGAGTTTGCCCTGTTGTTCATCGATCTGGACCGATTCAAAATGATCAATGACACCCTCGGCCACGAAGCAGGCGATAAAGTACTTACCACCATTGCCCGTAGACTGGAAGGCTGCGTACGTCAGATGGACACCGTCGCCCGTTATGGCGGTGATGAATTCACGGTTATCCTGACGGATATTCACAGCACCCGGGATGTTGTAAGCGTTGCGGAAGAGATCCTTGATGCACTGTCCCGGCCACTTGATCTGGATGGCGATGAATACCACATCGGGGGCAGCGTCGGCATTAGTATGTATCCCAGTGATGGAGAAGATATTGATAGCTTGATCAAGAATGCGGACGCCGCGATGTACCGCACAAAAAATGACGGTAGTGAGGGTTATCAGTTCTTTACTCTGAACGTAAGCGCCCAGTCCAGCGAAAAGCTGGAGATTGAGAAAGACCTGCGCAGGGCCATGGAAGGGCATGAGCTCTCGCTTTATTATCAACCGGTCATTGATCTGAGCAACAACAACATAGCCAGCCTGGAGACGCTGCTTCGCTGGCGACATCCGGAAAAAGGGCTGCTTTCAGCTACTGATTTCATTCCCCAGGCCGAAGAATCAAAACTGATACTGCCCATTGATGAATATGTCCTGAGAAATGCCTGCCAGCAACACAGGTTATGGCAAAAGGCTAATCTGGCGACATTCCCGATCTGTGTACACATGACAATCAATATTTCATCAATGCAACTTAGAAACAAGAATCTTCACATGGTTGTCAGGGAGATTCTCCAGGACGCCGGCATCGAACCTGGCCAGTTGGGACTTGAACTGACCGAGGGCACAACCCAGAAATATCAGAAAGAAAAGATTGACATGCTCAATGAACTCAAGACCCTCGGTGTTAAAATCATCATCGATGATTTTGGGACCGGGGTATCCTCGATTAACCTCCTGAAAAATTTTCCTGTCGACTCAATCAAGATTGACCGTAGCCTGATTCGCCTCCTGCCAGAAAATAAACAGGAGGTTGATATCATCATGGCCATTGTTGATATTGCCCATACCATGAATATCAGGGTCATTGCCAAAGGAGTGGAAACCCGTGAGCAACTGGAATTCCTTCGTTTACACGGATTCGATGAGGCTCAGGGGTATCTGTTCAGCCAACCCCTGCCCTTGGAAGAAATAACCGCTCTTTTGAGTAAACATCAGGAGCAGCCATTCGGCCCTTCTGGATATCCAGGCGTTACGAGGCTGTAAGACAGCCAATCAGTCCACCGCCAATAATTGCTACTTTCATGACCGTCAGGTTATCATATTGGCATGGGTGAATCACAGCTGGACAAGGCATACCGGCACTGCCTTGATCTGGCGGCAAGGCATTATGAAAATTTTCCGACGGCATCACTTCTGATCCGGCCGGAGCTCAGGCCCGCAGTGGCGGCGATCTATGCCTTCGCCCGCACGGCGGATGATTTCGCCGATGAAGGTGAGAGGAATGCCGAGACTCGATTGAAACAGCTCGATGCCTGGGAAACCCTGCTCGATCGCTGCCTCACTGGCAGTCCCGATCATCCAATCTTCCTGGCCCTGGGCGATTCCATTCACAAATATAACCTTCCAGTCGATGCCCTTCGTGATCTGTTGACGGCCTTTCGCATGGACATCTCCGTCAGCAGCTATGCCAGCGAACAGGAACTGCTGTTTTACTGCAAACATTCCGCCAACCCTGTCGGCCGATTGATTCTGGCTCTGCATGGCATCTCGGACGGCCGGGCGTATGCAGCCTCGGATGCGTTGTGTACGGCGCTGCAACTAACCAATTTCTGGCAGGATTTAAGCATTGATCTGCCTAATGGCAGGTGTTATCTGCCGAAAAATTGGCTCCAGCAGGCCGGATTAGGCAGTGAAGAGCTGTTATCCGGAAAATCACCCCCGGAACAGATTCGACAAGCCCTCAAACCCGCCCTGGGCTATACGGGTGATCTGTTTGACAGAGGGCGGCGTCTTCTACCATTTTTGCCGTTTCGGCTTCGATTGCAGATTATCCTGACCCTGCGCGGCGGCAGGGCCATACTCAATGCCGTAGCCCGCTCCGGAGA
Source organism: uncultured Zetaproteobacteria bacterium (assembly GCA_964597745.1). Taxonomy (GTDB): domain Bacteria; phylum Pseudomonadota; class Zetaproteobacteria; order Mariprofundales; family Mariprofundaceae; genus CAYLYU01. The sequence goes on along the minus strand of CAZQZF010000006.1, from coordinate 16,661 downwards.
CCCGACGAAGAACCGTCCCAAATTAACACGCCTCTTCTGGATACGAACCGTACCTCTGGCCCTGTTTGAATGCATGGCAACTGCCCGTCCCGCATGAATCCCGCTCAATACTGTGAAGAAAAGACCCGGGGTTCCGGTTCATCTTTCTTCTACGCATTTCTGTTCCTTCCGGAAGATCAACGGCGCGCCATCATGGCCCTTTATGCATTCTGCCGTGAAGTGGATGATATTGCCGATGAAATAAGCGACCAGCAGATAGCCACGCAAAAACTTACATTCTGGCGTCAGGAGATCAACCGCACCTTTGAGGCAAGGCCCACGCATCCGATTGGTCAGGAACTGAACTGGGCCAGGCATCATTTTGATTTCAACCGGCAGTATTTCCACGACATCATGGATGGCGCCGGCGCGGATATTAACGGCATGCAATTTCTGAAACAGGGCGATCTGAATCGCTACTGTTATCTTGTCGCCGGCGCCGTTGGCCTGTTATCAGTTGGAATCTTCGGATATTCCTCCCCCGCCGCCCACAATTTTGCCATTGCCCTGGGTGAGGCGTTGCAATTAACGAACATCCTGCGGGATCTGAATGAGGATGCCAGGCATGACCGTATTTACATTCCACGGGAAGATCGGGTGCGCTTTGGCGTCAGCGACCAGGCATTCAGGGATGGAACTATAAGCCCGGGCATGACATCGCTGCTTCGATATTATGGCGAGAAGGCGGAGACCTGCTATCAGCAGGCCATCCAGGCCCTGCCTGCTGATGACAGGATTCGGCTTCGTCCATCCCTGCTTATGGGAAGTATCTATTACGCCCATCTCCAACGCCTGCGGCAGGCGGATTTTGATGTCTGGCGGCATCCGGTCCGTATTTTACCAATAAGAAAAATATGGATTGCCTGGCGATCATGGCAACGTGAAAAACATGCCGCCGCCAGAGGCAGGCCAGCCACGTTCTGATGCGTATCGCGGTGATCGGCGGCGGGGTTTGCGGCCTTACCGCTGCCATTGAACTGGCCGGCCACTCTCAGGATGTTGTGTTATTTGAATCCGCCCCCGTTCTGGGAGGAAGAACACGCTCCTATTTTGACCGGAAATTAAACCGCTGGGTCGATCACGGCCCTCATCTGATGACCGGCGCCTATCAGGCAACACGGAAAATCCTGAAAGATACCGGCCATCCTTCCTCGATTTATCTGCAACCGGCTCTGGATTTACCCCTGTGGGATCACAGGCGGGGCTTATTCCACTTAAAACCATCTCCCTCCCTGCCTCTGAGCCCAGCACTGTTGTTTGCCTGCATGCAGCTCCCCGGCCACGGCTTCCAAAGCCTCGTAGGCATGAACCGGCTTGCCCGAGCCGCAAGAAATCTCCGCGACGAATCAAAGACGGTCGCCTGCTGGATGAATGATATCAACCTTCCCCCGGCCCTCAAACGGGACCTGCTGGTTCCACTATGCCTGGGCATCATGAATGAACAGCCGGACAGGGCCAATGCCCGGAGTTTCGGCCGCGTCATCAGGGATGTGTTCGCCAGCCATGGCAACGCCCGTCTGGGCTGGTTTCAGAGACCAATCAGTCAGGCCCTGATTCGGCCGCTGGAAAACCATGCCCGCACTCTGGGCGTTGAAATACATACGGGAACTCCGGTTCGGTGGCTCCATATTGAAAATGGCGCCGTCCGGGTTGAGGCGGGAAGGCAGTCCGGCCAGGGCTTTGATATTGCCATTCTGGCCCTGCCTGCCTGGGCCAGGAATCGATTGCTGAACCGGGATCAACCCGTTGCCGTCAATGCCATCGCCAATCTGCACCTGTGGTTTGATAACTCCATCCATCTGCCCGAACCCTTGATCGGAGGTATTGGAACCTATGGTCAATGGTTCTTTGATATCAACCGGATGATGGATAACCAGGCGCCGGACATGAGCCATATCTGCGCGGTGATTAGCGCGGATGAATCAAAGATGCCGCTATCGCAGCGCAGTGAGCTCATCCGCCGGGAGCTGGCCGATATCATGGGACTTCGCCATTCACCCAGACCCAGGTTTCAAAAGCTAATAATCGAACGCCGCGCCACCGTTCTTGTCCGAAGCCAAAGGGCAAACGGAAACCTGCCGGGCTGTATTCTGGATGCAGGCGAGGAGCCCGGCCCAGGCGACCTGCCGGCAACTATCGAGGCCGCGGTCCTCAGGGGAAAAGGCGTTGCAAAAAATCTACTCAATCGGGAACCCCCATTCCGTTGTTGATCGCCATACATTACGGCCACTTCAGGCCCATACAGGACAAGAATCTTTAAGACATACCATTTACGGCGTAAAGGAAAACGGCGCCGCGTAGACCTGGCCGATGAGATCGGCCGTCCCCGCTCTGAATGCAATCAGGAACCACTCATATTGTCCCGCCGGTTCGGGGCCGGTGAAGATATAGCTGAAGAGATTCCCGGCCACGGCTGACAGTGGCGAATTGCTGAGCATCGGTGCGACCACCGTGGAAGCACTGCCGTCGGATTGTTTGAAGAACATCGCGCCGTCCGGAAGTTGAAGACCAAAATAGATATCCGCCGCAATCGCCGATGATCCGGGGTCGACAGCAGCGGTAAGACTCAGGCTGTCGCCGGTCCTGAAGGCATTCGCATTCAGCGTCAGCGAGGCGGCGCCCGGCGCGCCCGGGATGACATTGCTGATGACGCCTGAGCGGTTGTTGTTGCTGTTGGGATCATGAGTGGCGGCGCCAACCGAGGCGAAGTTGATCAATGTCCCCGGCGTGGACTGCGTTCTCACCGCCAGCAGCACGCTGGCGGTGTCTCCGTTTGCCAACGTGCCCAGATGGCACAGGATATTGACCGTTCCGGTGCAGGTTCCCTGACTGGGAGCGGCCAGGATGAAGTTTAGCCCTTTCGGCAGACTGTCGTTGACGACGTCTTTGGCCGTCAGCGGTCCCCGATTTTCAATATTCAGGGTGTAGACCAGCAGACTGCCCCCGGCCACCGGATTGACCGAGGCCAGCTTGCGGAGGGACAGATCGGCACCTTGCGCCGGGTCTGACGCTGGTGGAGGCGGCGGTGGAGGGGGCGGCGGGGCTGGAGCCGCATTGACTGTTGTAATCGCCTGCGCCGTGTTGTTGGCCGGGGAGTTATCAATCTCGTTGCCGGCTACGGTGGCCGTGTTGGTGATCTGGCCGGCCTGAGCGGGGGTCGCCACGATGGTGGTGACAACAGGCGTGGCCATGGCGATATTGCCCAGGTTGCAGCTGACAGTGACGCCGGCCTGATTGCAAGTTCCCTGGCCGGGCGTGGCCGAGACGAAGGTGACGCCTGCCGGCAGGCTATCGGTCAGGATGACGCCGGTGGCCGGATCGGTGGGCCCGTTGTTGGTCACCGTGACCGTGTAGGTCAGATTATTGCCCATCTGCACCGGATCGGGCGCGGCGGTCTTGGTAATTGCCAGATCGGCCGTGGCCGTTGACGGCGCATTTACCGTGGTCACCGCCTGCGCCGTGTTATTGGCCGACGAGGGATCGGTTACGTTGCCTGTTACCGTAGCGGTATTGGTAATCTGGCCGGTCTGCAGCGGTTTAACCACAATGGTGACCGTAACCGGCGAGGCCATGACCACATTGCCGAGATTGCAGGTGACGGTAGTCGCATTGGTCGGAGCGCAGTCTCCCTGGGTCGGCGTGGCCGAGACGAAGGCGGTCCCCGCCGGCAGGGCGTCGGTCAGGGTGACTCCCGTAGCCGGATCGGTCGGGCCGAGATTGGTGACGGTAATCGTGTAAGTCAGGTTGCCGCCCACCTGCACCGGATCGGGGGCGGCGCTCTTGGTCACGGAGAGATCGCTGTTGCCGGGTGTGAACAGATAGGTATTGTTGGTCGTAACACCGCCGCTGAACCCGCCGAATACCAGATAGGGCGGACTGTTGTTTGGCTGAAGGGCGTTTGGTTGGACGGCCTGCATGAACGCCAGTGGCGCTGCCGGCGGCGTGGCCGGGATTTGGGCCGAGGCCCCGTTGACCATGGGTTGCGGCATCGATTCTCTCTGGGTTAACTCGCCAGAGTATACGTCGTATTCATAGACGTCCGATGTCTCGTTGCCATTGGCGTCTTTACCGCCGAAGATAAAGATCACCGGATCGCCGGCGGCATTCGTGCCGCGACTGGTGGAGCAGCCCGGGCCATTATTGGGCGGGCCGCCGGATACCAGCGTCCAGTCATTGGACGAAACCCGGTAGATGCCTATGCTGCCCGGCTTGCCAAACACCAGCATCCAATCGTTGTTGACAACCAATTCGGCACTCGCTTCATTGAATGCGTACGGCGCATCCGTCAATCGGGTGTATGTGTTGTTCGTATTCAGCCGCCAGGCATCCTTCAGTGGATTGCCATTGGTATCGGTGCCGCCGACGATGATTACGCTGCCATCGGCCAGGGTCGTGGTGGATTGACCCTGGCGCGCTACCGGACCGGGCCCTGTTGTTGGCACCTGCTGCCAGGTATTGGTAGTCGAATTGTAGTTCCACAGATCATTGAGCGGGCCGGTCTGCCCCTGGCCGCCCCAGATGTACATCGCGTCACCTCGCACCCATGCCTGATGGTTGTAACGAGGCGTCGGTGGAGAGTTATGGGGGGTTATCTTCGCCCAGCCGTTATTTTCGAAGGCATACAGATCATTGAACAGGGTTCCCTGAGCATCCTCCCCGCCGAAGAGGAGTATCCGGCCATCGGGCAGGGTGACCATGCTATGCCCCTCCCGAGCTGCAGGCGCGCCCTGAGGACCGATCGGAAACCAGTCCCCCGCCCATGCACCGCTCTGGCCCAGGATCATTGCCAGTACAGACAGTATGAACATCATTGATCTCTTCATCATTTAACTCCCCTGATCCGGTTTATGCCCAACCCCAAGGCTCTTATCCACATAGCCGCTCAGGGCGTGGATATCATTGAAATAGCGCCTCTCCCCATTGGCGATATCCTCCACCTGCAACAGCCAGTCGCCTGCCGGAGCATCATCGACCGTATTGTGCACCGCTTGATCTGTTGCCCGACCCTTGCGGGGCTCAGAAATTGGGTCGCCCTTTTGCACCCGATCTCTGCCCCAGATACGGATAATGAACGAGCGGTAGCCGGCATCGAAAACTTTCATGAGCGAATGCAAACAGGCCGTATTCCGTTTGCCTAGTGCCATATGGCCTATGTTTGTCACGGTTTTTCTGAAAAAACCCGTGACAAAACCGTGACAGGGAGGAGATTTTGGAATTGAGAATTGTAAATGCCGGGGACAGTATATCTATTTCTCAGGGTTTCATTGCCTTCCCTGCCGGCCTGGCCTCATTTTTTTCCGATCCTTCTCTCCCGCATATCCGGAAATGAATTGCTAGTTGATACCCGTGATATTTATGAGTAGAGTTTAAATATCATGGATAAAAACCGAATAGTTCAAGAGAAGGTAGTCAACCTGCTAGGGATGTTCCCCGTGGTCGCCATTGTCGGTTCACGCCAGTGCGGGAAATCAACTCTTGTCAAGAATCTTCGCCCTGACTGGAAATATTATGATCTGGAAAGTCCGGATGACTACCAGTTAATCAGCAGTGACCCCGTTGCGTTTTTTACCATCAATCATAGCCATCTCATTATCGATGAAGCACAGCAATTCCCAGAAATATTTAAAATCCTCAGGGGCGTTGTAGATGCTGACAGAAAAGAGAAGGGCCGTTTTATCATCACCGGATCCAGCTCCCCGGCCATTGTGAAAGGACTTACCGAAAGTTTAGCTGGTAGAATTGCAACGGTTGAAATGGCTCCCTTCAAACAATGCGAGTATTATGAGAAAGATCTCTCCAGCTTCTATGCAATGCTTACCGGAGCTGGCGGCATCAATGATCTTATGCAACTCCGATCGACATTGAGTCTTGAACAATCCATGGCTGTATGGGTCAAAGGCGGTTTCCCGGAGCCCCTTATAGAGAGCGCGGAAAACGAAGCTTTCTACAGACAGTGGATGGAAAATTATATGGCAGATTACGTCAGCAGGGATATCAGGAATCTTTTCCCGCGCTTAAACATTCATAATTTCAGGCGATTCCTTACGCTGCTGGCTCAATTTTCCGGCCATCAACTGAATATGGCCACCATGGCGCGGGCGCTGGAAACCAACGTCCCGACGGTCAAGGATTACCTGGATATTATTCACCAGACATTCCTGTGGCGAAATCTGCATGCCTATGACGGAAACCCTGTAAAGAGGGTGCAAAAATCAAAAAAAGGTTTTTTTCGGGATCAGGGTATCCTGCATTATCTGCTAAGGATCACCGACCTGGATCAACTACTCATTCATCCGGTGGCGGGCTTCTCTTTTGAGAGCTTTGTGATCGAGGAGATCATCCGTGGCGTGCAGGCAACCATGGCGACACAGATGGAATTCGCCTATTACAGAACAGTGGACAGATCTGAAATTGATCTCATCGTTGAAGGCGCGTCCGGTGTTGTTCCAATAGAGATTAAATTATCTGCCGTGGTGAAACCGCGATCACTTCGCGCCCTGGAAAATTTTCTCACGGATCTTCATGCTGAATATGGAATCCTGATCAACAGGGGCAGAAGAATCGAACGCCTTACCGAAAAAATCATCCAGATTCCCATCAATTATATCTAGCCCGGACTTAGGATCCTAGGTTGAAATCAATTTAGGCGCTGTTCTCCGAAGGAAAATTTCATGCAAAATGGACAAGATATTTTACCGCGCCCCGGTTGCAGGCGTGATTTCCTATTATCCATCAATAATATTCCGGGACATAACCCCACGCCGTGCGCCGGAAACCGCTACGGATGAGTCATGATCGCAGCAGCAGATGTTAGCACGTACGTATATGTTGACATATCGTACGTGTTTGTTCATCATGCATCCATGACTATCCATGTCACTGCAACGGAACTACGCAAAGATGTCTATCGCCTCCTGGATCAGGTTGTTGATTCGGGTGAAGTCATTGAAGTGAATCGTAAAGGGAAACTGATTCGAATCGAACCTGTCCGCAGGACGAAGAAACTGGCCTCATTGAAGCCACATCCTGACTGCATTCGCGGCAACCCGGATGATCTCGTGCATATGGACTGGTCAGATGACTGGCAACCTTCTCTGTGACATATCTCGACACACATGTGTTGGTCTGGCTTTATGCCTCAGCAGATACGAAGATCAGTGCGACAGCCGGCGAAGCCATTGAAAATGCCACGGATCTGCGCATCTCCCCCATGGTATTGCTTGAAATTGATTTCCTGCACGAAATCGAACGCATCAGCGTGGTCTCAAAGGAGATATACGCTTTTCTTCATCACCAAATCGGACTGCGCCTGTGTGACAGAGTGTTTGCCGATATTGCTGTCATGGCTGCCGCGCAAAGTTGGACTCGCGACCCTTTTGACCGCCTGATCGTTGCTCAGGCCGCCCTCGGGGATGATCTGCTGATTAGCAAAGATTCACAGATTCAGAGCAATTACTCGGCAACCATCTGGTAATCATTTCTGGCGCCAATGGCGTGCATGTACCTACCTGAAATATGTCTGCCTGCGCATTACCCCGTGAGGTGACCTGATATACAGCATCAGCTGTATTCAACTCTCAGTTGTCTTGCCATGGATAGATTCGTGTAACGTCGCAAGAGCCACAACGCTCATGGGATTCTTTTTCTAGGTTAAATCACCGGCAGCTCGATTCTGACGGCAAAATGTCCATCCGCGTCCCCGCCGGCATTGAAAGAACCGGCCAGGGCATGGACGCGCTCCGCCAGACTTTTCAGTCCGGAGCCGGATCCCGGCAACGGGCCTTCGGATGCATCAGATGCCTCCCGGGACAGGGTGTTGCTGACCATCAGAGTTACCATGGAGGGTTTGAAGCCGAGGCATATCTCGACATGCTCGGCCTTGGGAGCGTGGCGGCGAACATTGGTCAGGGCCTCCGTGGCCCCGTGGTAGAGGAGCAGGGCATGGGATTGCGGCAGGGGACGGGGCTCTCCCTCCACCCGCCATGAGACTCTGACACTGTTTTTTGTCTGAAAATCATGGATCAGCGACTGCAGGGCCTCGGTCAGGGTCAGCGTCTCCAGAATCTCGGGTTTGAGCGCCTTGACGGCGCGGCGAAGGTCGGTCAGGCCGCTGCGCACCAGAGAACCGGCCTGCTCGATGATCCCATCCCGCTCCGCCTGGCGTCCGGCCGGGAGGCGGGCGCACAGGGAGAGCTGAACGTCCAGCGCCGTCAGCGTGTGCCCCAGCGTATCATGGATCTCATGGGCCAGGCGGGCGCGTTCATGCATGACGGCGGCATCCTCGACCTTGCGGGTGTAGTCGCGCAGTTGGGCATGGGCCTCCTCAAGCTCTCCGTGCAACGCCTCGATATGTTCGCGCTGCTCCCATTGGCGAACATAGATCTCCGCGCTTGCCACCGCCAGCGCTATCCAGAACAGGTCGCCCCCCAGGGCATGCAAGCCCTCCTGCCAGCCCAATTGCATCGTATATCCCAACCCGACCATGGCGGTAAGAACGCCCACCACAAGCACGGCCTGCCACCGCCGCGTAAAAATAGCCACCGTATAACCGTCAAAAACCAGCAGAAAGATATAGATCGTGGCGTGGTGGCCGAGCAGATAGACGATTCCCAACACCAGCGCGCCTTCAACAAATACGAGAAAAACAAGCGCCAACCGCCCCATGGGAACAAATTTCTCGATGCGGGTGAAGACCACCCAGTACTCTGTCGCCAGCAGGATGGTAAACAGGCTGTACAGGATGAATTTAGGCGATGAAAGTGGCGGATTCAGGGTGATGATATTGAACCCATACAGGGCGGCCAGAAACAGAACAGTGAAAATGGCATAGATGCGCATCTCCTACGCGGTAAAGGGAGAAATCAGCAATGCCTGTTTAGCCATGCAGCATCCCCCATTCCATGGCCAGTTTCACGGCGTGAGTACGGTCGCGGGCCGCCAGCTTGGTCAGGATGTGACTGACATGATTTTTAACGGTCCCTTCCGCGGCGTGGAGCCGGATGGCGATCTCGGCGTTGGTCAATCCCTCGGCCATCAGTCCAAGCACCCGGCGCTCCTTCGGCGTCAGCCGTTCGACGGAAAATGAACCCGTCTCACCGCCATGGACGGCCCTGTAGACGACCTGACGGGTGATGGCCGGGTCGAGGATCGAATCGCCGGCATGTACGGCCCGGATCGCCCGGGCCAGTTCAGCCGGATCGGCGTTTTTCAACAGATACCCCGAGGCGCCGGCCTCAAGGGCCTTGAAAACATATTCATCGTCATCAAAGGTCGTCAGCACGATTACCCGCATATCGGGAAACCGTCTCCTGATCTCGCCGGTGGCGGCCACGCCGTTCATGCCCGGCATCTGCACATCCATCAGCACCACGTCCGGTCCCTTTTCGGCCACAAGATCGATGGCATCCATGCCATTGGCGGCGCTGCCGACGACCTCCAGGTCAGGCACCATGTCAAGCAGCGAGACCAGGCCCTCGCGGATCAGGGCCTGATCATCCACCACGACCAGTCGAATCCTGCTCATGGCGACTTTAACATGACCGGCGTTGCGGCGGATATTGGCATTCTCCGGACATTACTCCCAGCCACTTATCAATGGTATCGATACCTTGCATATCCTGGGGCATGGATAGACTTTCTGCAATTCCATCATAGACTGAACCAATGGAAGACAGGGAAGAGAACCGTGAATTTCGGCATTACAGCCTTGCGGACGAGTTGGTATCCCAGATTGATCAGACCCTGTCCAACATCTTTGGCAGACATGACGAATCGCGCGCCAATCCGGCCACGAACATTCACGAAAACGCCTCGCTCTCCCCTGATGAAGCAAAGCTGGCCGGCAGCCTGATGCGGGTCAACCATGCCGGCGAAATGGCGGCGCAGGCCCTTTACCAGGGCCAGAGTCTGACCGCCCGTGATCCCGAGTTGCGCTACAAACTCAAACTGGCGTCAATCGAGGAAAATGACCACCTGGCCTGGTGCGGGCAAAGGCTGGATGAGCTGGCGGATCACCCATCCCGTCTTGACCCGGCATGGTATATCGGTTCGCTGGCCATGGGCATTACAGCCGGCATCTTCGGAGACCGCTGGAATCTGGGATTTCTGGCTGAAACGGAGCGTCAGGTTGTGCAACATCTTGAGGGACACTTGAAACGCCTTCCAGAGAGAGATAAAAGGAGCAGAAAGATCCTGCTCCAGATGAAAGAAGATGAGGCCGGTCATGCCAGACTGGCCGATGAACTCGGCGCTGCCAGTCTCCCAGGCCTTATCCGCAGCGCCATGCGTCTTTCCGCCAGAATTATGACCACAACCGCCCGATGGCTCTGATGTTTTTTCTCACCGACCTTTCTCCCCCGCCCCTCCGCATGTTAGGCTCCGCAATATATTAAAAGCCGGGGTTATATCCAATGTCAGGTCATTCGAAATGGTCGAGTATCAAGCATAAGAAAGCGGCTGTAGACGCCAAGCGCGGACAAATATTTACAAAACACATTCGGGAAATCACTGTGGCGGCCCGGCTTGGCGGCGCCGACCTTGACGCGAATCCCCGCCTCAGAACCGCTGTCCTGGCGGCTCGTAGCGTCAGCATGCCCAAGGACAATATTGATCGAGCCATTCAGCGTGGCGCCGGTGGTCTGGAAGGCGCCAACATTGAGGAGGTCCGCTATGAAGGATATGGGCCTGGAGGCGTTGCCATCCTCCTGGATTGCATGACGGACAACCGCAATCGGACGGTATCGGATATTCGATCAACTTTCAGTAAATATGGTGGAAATCTTGGGGAGAGCGGTTGCGTCTCCTGGATGTTTCATCAAAAAGGGTTGTTTGTTTTCGATCTCCAGGCAACTGACGAAGAGGTCTTGTTGGAAACCGCCCTTGAGGCTGGCGCCGAGGATGTAGAGGACAAGCCCGAGGACAACACGATTGAAGTCACCTGTAATCCTGCTGAATTCCTTAATGTTCAGACCGCGATTGACAATGCAGGGCTGAAACCCCAATTGGCGGAAATATCCTGGATACCCGAAAACACCATTCTTGTAGAAGGACATTCCGCGGAGACGCTTCTGAATATGATTGAACGGATGGAAGACCTGGATGATGTTCAACATGTCTACGCCAATTTCGATATTTCCGATGAGGAAATGGCGAGAATTGTGGGCTGATGCGTATCCTCGGAGTTGATCCGGGCTCCCGGCGCACAGGATATGGGCTGATTGATGTACATCGGAACGGGCGGCTCGTCCATGTTGATAATGGTCTAATCGCACCTAAGGAAAAAGATTTCACGGCCAGGCTGAACGCCCTGTTTGACGGCCTGCAGGCCATCATCGAAAAATATCATCCTGAGCAGGCGGCCATGGAGGATGTGTTCATGGCCAGAAATGCCGCTTCGGCCCTGAAACTGGGTCAGGCCCGTGGCGCCCTGATTACGGCCTGTACACAGGCTGGCCTGAGTGTGACTCCATACACTCCAACCAGGATCAAGCAAACCGTTGCCGGATTTGGCCGGGCGGAGAAACACCAGATACAGCATATGATGAAACTACTTCTGAGACTTCCCGAAACGGCGCAGGAAGACGCATCGGATGCCCTGGCCGTCGCTGTTTGTCACGCCCATCATCTTCCCGCAAAGCGTGGCATGGCCGCATGATTGGCTGGCTGCGCGGCGAAATACTTGGGCTGGAAACATCGGGCCTGGTCATACTGAACGTCAATGGCGTCGGTTATGAAATTCATATATCCCTTCAGACCTTATGCGAATTTCAACAGGGGCAAGAGGCGGAACTCCTGATCCATACCCATGTCCGCGAGGATCAGATTACCCTGTTTGGATTCTCCCTTGAGAGTGAACGGAACATGTTCAGGAAGCTGCTGACGATTTCCGGTATCGGCGCCCGCGTGGCCATGAATATTCTATCCGGCATGTCAGTGGATGATCTGTCCAATGCAATTCAATCTTCAGATGATGCATACATTACCCGTATTCCCGGCATCGGGAAAAAAACCGCGCAACGTCTGATCCTTGAATTGAAGGGAAAACTGATCACTGAACCCGTCAATGCACCACGATCATCTCTGCAGGGCGATGTCCGCTCGGCCCTGATCAACCTGGGTTATAAGCCGGCCAGCATTGATGCGGCCATGAATCATATCGCGCCGTCGGAAGATTTTGAAACGATGTTCAAATCGGTCATGAAGGCAATCAACTGATGGATCGTATCCTGGATGCGGAGCCTCTGACCGATGACATGTTTGATCATGCCCTTCGTCCCAAGCGGCTTGATGACTACATCGGACAGGACAAAATCCGGGGCAATTTGACCATCTTTATCCAGGCGGCGCGGGCCAGGAACGAGTCTCTGGATCATGTCCTCCTCTATGGGCCGCCCGGCCTTGGGAAAACTACGCTGGCCAATATTATAGCCAATGAGATGACAGTCAGCATTCGTTATACCTCCGGTCCCGTGCTCGAACGCGCCGGCGATCTGGCTGCTATATTAACCAATCTGGAGGCCGGGGATGTGTTGTTCATTGATGAAATTCATCGTTTGAACCCGAAGATTGAGGAGATCCTTTACCCGGCTATGGAGGATTATCAACTACACATCGTCATTGGCCAGGGACCGGCGGCGCGATCCATCAAGATGGACCTGCCCCGGTTTACGCTTGTCGGCGCGACCACGCGCGCCGGCCTGCTCACAAGTCCCCTACGTGACCGCTTCGGCGTCGTGCTTCGACTTGATCTCTATAATATCGATGAATTGAAGCAAATCGTTGAACGCTCATCCAACCTGCTTTCTATTCCTGTTACTGCCGGCGGAGCGGAAGAAATTGCCCGGCGTTCGCGGGGCACGCCAAGAATCGCCAATCGACTCCTTAAGCGCGTGCGGGATTTTGCCGAGGTCGAACATGAAGGAACCATCACTCGGGAGATCGCTCATAGCGCCCTAACCCGTCTGCAGGTGGACAGCCTGGGACTTGATCAGATGGATCGAAGAATACTCATTACCATGATCGATAAATACTGCGGGGGTCCGGTTGGACTGGATACGTTGGCCGCATCCATTGCCGAGGAAAAGGATACGATTGAAGACGTTTGCGAGCCCTATCTTCTGCAGGAGGGTTTGATCGCTCGCACGCCGCGTGGCCGCGTGGCCACTGCCCTTGCCTACTCCCATCTTGAGCGGAAACTGCCCACAGAGAACAATCTACGAAGTCTTTTATGACGAGCCAAAAGCATATCTGGAAGGTTCGAGTGTATTATGAAGACACAGATCACGGCGGAGTCGTGTATCATGCCAACTATCTCAAATATATGGACAGGGCCAGAACCGAGATGTTACGCGCCGCCGGTATTGAACTGAACGCCCTGGAAAAAAATGAAGGCCTTCTGTTTGCCGTAACCAGGGTTTCGATCCGTTATAACCAGCCAGCCAGATTCAATGATTTGCTTGCCGTGGAAAGCGCTATCATGGAGATTAAGGGGGTTCGGATAGGGTTTCACCAAAGCATTCGAAATGATTTCCTAAGCCTTGCCGAGGCGGATATTGAGGTCGCATGCATGAACCGTCACTGCAGTCCGACACGCATTCCCGGGCAGGTCACAAAAAAAATTCAGGGGTTAAAGGAGTAAAGGATGGGTGGCGAACTTTCAGTCTGGAGTCTGGTGCTGAATGCCGGCCCTGTTGTCCTTAGTGTGATTTTTCTTCTCACAGGCATGTCCCTGACCTCATGGGCAATTATTTTTAATAAATGGCGCTTATACCGCCGGTGCGGACGGGAAGCAGATGAATTTTCCACGTCATTCTGGGGCGGCAAGGATCTTGATACAGTTCTCGTAAGCATCCCCTCCCGTTACCCCAACAGCCCGCTGCCCAACATCTTCCAGTCAGGATACCGGGAGTTCATGCGTTACAAAAAGGATTCAATCCATGAGGAAGGAGGCAAGATTGTGGCGGCCGGCGGACTGGACGGTATTCGCAGGGCTCTGGATGCCGCCCTGTCAAGGGAAATCGCACGGCTTTCCCGACACCTCCCCTTTCTGGCGACCGTCGGCTCAACCTCCCCATTTATCGGACTGTTTGGTACCGTATGGGGCATTATGAATGCATTCCAGAATATCGGTTTGACCAAAAACACATCTCTGGCATCGGTCGCCCCAGGCATTGCCGAAGCGCTGGTAGCCACGGCCTTCGGGCTGGTCGCCGCCATCCCCGCCGTTGTGGCCTATAACAAATTTTCGACCGATCTCAAACGATCGGCGGCCAATATGGAACAGTTTTCCGCGGAGTTTCTGAATATCATCGCCAGGCACATCAAGGAGTAACGGTATGTGGGCGGGTGAAAGCAAATGGACCAAAGACGTTGAACCAATGGGTGAAATCAATGTCACGCCCATGGTGGATGTGATGCTGGTGCTGTTGATTATTTTCATGGTTACCGCTCCCATGTTGACTCAAGGCGTGAATGTGGATCTTCCCAATGCGGCGGCGCCGCCCATTCAACAAAACATCGAACCCCTTGTTGTGAGTATTCGTGCTGACGGCAGCCTTTTTTTACAGGATCATGAAATCAAGCTGGAGCAATTATCGCCTCGCATCCTGGCAATCCGGAAACAAAAGCCCGGCCTGCCTGTTTTTATCCGTGGCGATGCCAAAACACCCTATGAGCGGATTGCCCAGGTCATAGGGCTGCTGTCTCAGGCCAACGTGACGAAGGTCGGACTTGTTACTGAGCCAAGCCGCTAACATTATAGAAGAGCCAGCGGATTTAAGCCGCAACGATTTTACTTATGCCGCGGGCCTTCATGTGCTTGTCTTCGTTGTGCTTATTGCCCTGTCCATCTGGCACCCGCATACCTCGCCTCAACCGCCGAAAAACATTCAGGTGCTGTTGATCTCTCCTGCCCAGCTACAAAAATCCAAGCCGGCAAAAACTATCAATAAACCAAGGCCCAAGGTCAAACCCAAGGCGAAACCCAAGCCCAAGGTTAAACCCAAGCCCAAGGTCAAACTGAAGCCCAAACCCAAACCCAAGGTAAAACCGAAACTCAAGCCCAAGGCGAAGCCGAAACCCAGGGCGAAAGCGAAGATTAAGCCGAGACTTAAAAAGAAGAGAGCTGCCAAACCAAAGACCGGATCAAAGCCAGCCAAGGCAAGGAAGGAGGAACATTTTGACCCCTTTCAGCCACTGGTTTCGACGCGCAAGGCTCAAACGCCAACAATCAGAAAGGACCTGAGCGAGACATATCTCGGTCAATTATCCAGAAAGGAAATTGACCTCTACATATTGAAAATTCAGGGAGCAGTGCTTCAACATTGGAAGGTTCCGGCGAACAGCCATGTCATACGGGATCCCGAAGTTCAAATGGAATTGAATCGGGATGGAAGTGTACGCAAGGTGGAGATCAGCCTGTCTTCAGGCAACGCAGCCCTGGATAGCTCACTGCTCAGGGCCATTCGGGCGGCCCAGCCATTTTCGCTTCCCCGTAATCAATTTGAGGTATTTCGCAGCAACCATATCCGTTTCCATCCGCTGCGCTGATCAGTTTATCACCTCATAGCACGAGATCGACTCCACTCTGTTCTTGAGCTTGACCTCGCCTTTTCTTCGTACATTGAACAGGCCGCCACATTCCTGCCATGTCTTCTTGCCAATAATGACCTCGTGACCTTCCGCCATCTGCTCGAAGCGGGCCGCAACGTTCACGGTATCGCCTATCACCGTATAGTCCATACGATCCTCCGCCCCGACATTGCCAACGATTACCTGACCTGTATTAACGCCTATACCGACCTCAAAGACCTGCTTCCCCTGTTCATTCCTGGTCTGCATCATATCTGATACCGTCAATTGCATTTCAAGGGCAGCTTGAACCGCATTGACGGACGCCGGATTTTCGGAAGGAAGCAATCCGAACAGAGCCATCAGTTCATCCCCCACAAATTTGTCCAGGATGCCATCATGCTTGAAGATGATCCTTACCATTGCGTCAAAATATTCATTGAGCATGGCCAATACTTCTTCGGCTTCCATCTGTTCCGCTATCGTCGTGAAGGAGCGGATGTCCGCAAACAGAATAGTCAACACCCTTTTTTCGTCCTTCAGGAAACCTTCCCTATTATTGGCAAGTTGATCGACAACGTTCTTACCAACGTAACACCCCAATTTGGCTCTAAGTTCGGTCTCTTCCAGGCTCTTTTTCTGATGCACATCCAGATCGCGGGCATAGACCATCAACTGGGTCGTCAGATCCTTGAACTCCTTTTTACTGCACTGCAACTCGTTGTACAAAAGATTGAAACTATCCGCAATATCATGTAGTTCCAGATCACCCTTGATCTGGATTGGATCATGCTTCATACCGGTAGCCAGAGATCGCGCCTCAGCAGTCAAATCACTCAGGTTATCCGCCGATCTCCTGACCATGGTAAACCCGAGCAATATGGAAATGAGGGCCAGTAATATGCAGAACAGGATGGTTTGCTGACTGTTCAATTGCTGGATAAACACCAACGCCACCAGCAGTGCCGGAATAACCACGAACAGGACGAAAGCTATCCTGGTCTTCTGGCAGAAGCTGATTCCAGATTTGAATGAGATGATCAAGACCGATTTGC
>CAZQZF010000005.1:0-21386 GCA_964597745.1 uncultured Zetaproteobacteria bacterium | reverse complement strand
ATGGCAAACTCCTTTCAGTTTGCAAGATTGATCAGGCTTGGCCTGACACACCAGAATGCGCCAATACATTCATGCTCCCGCAGCACGGGAAATGCCGCGGCGGAGTGGCAGCCGTGCGCCAGCAGGGGTCCGCGCCAGGCGGCCGAGCACTGGATTTCAGTCATCAGGTTGCAATGCGCCGGCCGGCCATGGAAGGCGGCCTCCGTCGCCAGCGCGCATGGGACGGGGTTGTCACCGGCCCGTTGCACATCATTGAGAACGGCCTCGCCGCAGGCCGCCTTCGCCACCGGCCTCAGAGCCTCGGCCCCGCCTTCCCGAAGCCCGATCCAGGCGAAGCGGAAACCACCCGGTTTCACGGCGGCGGCGCAGGTTTCCTGAAACGCCTTTTTCTCATCAGGCTGGCGCTGCACTACCTGATTGACATGGCTTAAAAATGCAGCAGCCGGTTGAGTCTTTTGGTATGGTCAAGCAGTTTCTGCCGACGCGCGGCATACGCATCGAAGGCGTAGCCCATACCGCCGATCAGCAGCAGGATGATGATCCGCATGGTGATTTCGTTCGGATCGTGCTCGCCGGCCAGCGTCTGCGTGAAACTGAATTGAGGTGTGAAGATGAAGATGTGCAGGGTGGATTCCAGCAGCCAGTAGGCGATGCCCGCTGCCAGTCCAATCCATGTGAAGCGCAGTTTCGACATTTTTTTACCTCTCTGAAACACCGCCCTATGTGTACATTAACAGTAGACCATGCATGCATCACCCATTTACCAGAGCTGAAAAGGTGTCAGGAGCCTTTACCTCTGAGCATATGCACTGGATTCAGAAGGTTATCCAGTGCCGATTCGGACAAGACATGCTCTTCAAGACACACCTGACGTACCGTCTTACCCTCGGCCACGGCCTGCTTGGCGAGCCGGGCCGCCCGGTCGTAACCGATTTTCGGGGCAAGCGACGTAGCCATGCTCATGCTCCATTCAATCTGCTGTTCGCACCTCTCGCGGTTGGCCTTGAGCCCGGCGATGCACCGATCGGCAAAGTTCCGGCAGGCGTTGGCCAAAATCGTCTCGGATTCAAGCAGGTTATGCGCCATCACCGGCAGCATAACATTCAGGTCGAGCAGACCGGAGGCCCCACCAACCGTAATCGCCATATCATTACCGATGACCTGGGCCGCGACCTGGGCCAGCGATTCGGCAATGACCGGATTGACCTTGCCCGGCATGATCGACGAACCCGGCTGCACGGCCGGCACGGTGATCTCGCCAATGCCGCATCTAGGCCCGGCATTGAGCAATCTTACGTCATTGGCGATTTTCAGTAACGAAACCGCCAATACCTTCAAGGCTCCGGATAGTTCAACCGACGCATCCTGTGCCGCTTGCGCCTCAAAGTGATTTGACGCCTCATGAAATTCAATGCCGTAGGCCTTTGACAGGGCCTGCGCCACACGGCAACCAAATTCCGGATGCGTATTCAGCCCGGTGCCGACGGCCGTTCCGCCGATGGCCAGCTCCGCAAGGCTGGGTATTGCCGCCTCCAACCGACCGATGCCGAGTTCCACCTGCCGGGCCCAGCCGGAAATCTCCTGTCCAATAGTGATGGGCGTCGCATCCATCAGGTGGGTGCGTCCAATCTTGACGACATCCATGGTTTCCGCCGCTTTTTCGGTCAGGACCCCGTGCAGGCGGTCCAGTGCCGGAATAAGCTTATGCAGCAACAGATCACTGGCAGCACAATGGATTGCTGCCGGGATCACATCATTTGACGACTGGCCCATATTCACATGATCGTTTGGATGTACGGTGATTGCGCTGTCGTGCTGCGAACAGCGGTGCGCAATGACCTCGTTGGCGTTCATGTTTGTGGATGTGCCGGAGCCAGTCTGGAAGATATCGACCACCATCTCGGCATCCCAATCGCCCTGAGCCAGTTCCCCGGCCGCCTGCCGGATCAGCGCGGCACGTTTTCCATCAAGTTTTTCAAGCGCTTCATTGACACTGGCCGCCGCTTGCTTGATGCGCCCAAGGGCGCAGATGAATCCACGTGGAAACCGCAGACCCGAGACTGGAAAATTCTCGACGGCGCGCGCCGTCGACGCCCCGTACATAGCATCAGCGGGCACCTCCATTTCGCCCATGGAATCGTATTCAATCCGTTTCTTCATCTTGGACCTCCCGGCGCAGACATAATATCGTCATGTCATCCTCGTTGGCTACCTTTCCGAACCCGGCCAGGGTCGCTACAAGGCTGTCTCTCATCCGGGGCAGCGGATCAGATATGTGCTCGGAAAACCACTCTGACAGACGTTTCTCCCCAAACATCCTGCTTCCGGCATGATCCAGGGTGTCGGTTACGCCATCCGTATAGGCAAACAGTAGATCGCCGGGCGCCATTTTCTCACATTGTACATCAAATTTTATATCCGGCGTCAACCCCATTGGGGGGGAGGAGGCAGGCAGGGTTACGATCTCTCCATTCCGGCTAAATATCGATGGCATATGCCCGGCGTTCAGCCAGCACAACGAACCGTCTCCGGCATCCAGCATGGCAATAAAGAGGGTGACAAAGCGACCGCCAACCGTGGTTTTGTACAAGGTCGCATTGATATAAGAGGCCGCCTCAACCAGGGAGACGCTGTGGGCTGCCAGCACATGCAGCATGGCCTGCAGATTGGCTACGGTCAGCGCCGCCGGATAGCCCTTGCCGGAAACATCCGCAACTACCAGCCACAGACGATTATCCGGCAACAGGATGTAATCAAAAAAATCTCCGCCTACGGCATAGCAGCTCTGCTGAAATCCGAGCATGCTGTAACCGTCAATTTTCGGCGCATCCCGTGGCAGTAGTCCCTGCTGGATCTCCACGGCGATACGCAGCGAGTCCTTCAGGTCTTCCCGCTCCTGCAGGCCCTCAAGGGCGGTGTTCAGGCCACGCGCCAACATGCCGAATTCATCATCAATCATGACCGGCACTCTCTCCCTGAATTCACCGTTGCGCAGTTTGGCAAGACCGCTCAACAGCTCGGTTGCAACGATTTTCAATGTCCTGCTGGTCGAAAAGACGGTATAGCAACCGGCCAGCAGGGCGGTAGTAAAAAGTACAATGGATTGCGAGAAGATAAAATCCCGTTCAATTTCATTTTCCACGCCAAGGGCGAGAAGAACAAACAGGGCCAGCAGAATCGTTGGCAACAGACCGGTAACGACATAGATAGCCCAGGGGCGCACATCGACCCGGGTGATCGCATGCATGGGATGACCGGTTTTCAGATTACTGAGAAAAACCCCCTTCTTGGCCAAATGACGGCGAAACATGGCCGAGTACGAAATCGACTGGGCGCCGGCCAGGGCCGGCGCCACCACGGCCAGCCCGAAATAGAATGTCAGACCCAGGGCGCTGGACACGCGCAGGCTGATCCGGACTCCATGCACGGCGCTGGTGATCTCCATCAGCAGCATCAGATAGGTTGAAAACAGGACTCCGACGATGAAAATCGCCTTCAGAGCCCGCCAGGGCAGGGATGACATAACCAGTTCAGCGGACTGGGTATGCTGGGCGCCTTCTTCCGTCAACCGCTTGCCCCACTGCGCCAGCGGTCGATGCGCCCAGATGGCGGCCGCTGTAAAGAGGCCGATGTATAGACCAAAATCCAGCAGAGAAACCCAAACGGGAATACCTATTACCGCGGCATTTCCCGTCATTCTCATCACTATCTGCGCAATCAGGAAAACGAAGAACAGCGGCCACAACCATATCAAGTAAAACAGGCTTGATGTCCTGGAAAGATTTCGGCTAATCACAAATTAAACCTAGCCTGCTGAATACAGCAAGCCCAGATCTTTCATTAAGCCAATCATAAAAAGTTCGCGGCAGTTATCCACTAGGAGTATCGGCGGACCATTTTTTTCGCCCTTGCGAGCTCGTCAAAGACGGGCGTGGCAACCTCATTGACCATGCTTCGAGATTGCTTCGTCACTACATTCCTCGCAATGACAAAGCGTACGATTGAACTCCGGCTTCAGATTAGATGGAGGCGGCAATTTTACAAATGGCCTTTGTTACAAGCCTCAGATCTTCCCTGTTGATCACATATGGGGGCATGGTATAAATCAATTTTCCAAACGGGCGAAGCCAAACCCCCTGCCTGACCAACATGGCCTCCAACCACGGAACATCAACTGCCTTTTTCATCTCCACTACCCCGATGGCGCCCTTGACACGTACATCAGCCACACCCGGCAATGCCGAACAGGACGCCAGTTCATTAAGGAGTTGGGCTTCAATGGCCTGAACACGTTGTTCCCATGGTGAATCCAGCAGCAGTTTGACGCTTGCATCCGCCACGGCGCAGGCCAGAGGGTTGGCCATAAAGGTCGGCCCGTGCATCAACACGCCGGAACCATCGGCATGGATGCCATCGCATACATTCCCGGTGCAGAGAACCGCGGCCAGAGTCATATATCCCCCGGTCAACGCCTTGCCCAGGCACATGATATCGGGCTCGATACCGGCCTGCTCGCAGGCAAACATCGTACCGGTACGTCCGAATCCGGTCGCGATTTCATCCAGAATGAGCAAGACCTCATAGTCATCGCACAGGCTGCGAACCTGCCGCAGAAATTCCGGGGCATAGATGCGCATACCGCCCGCCCCCTGCACGATCGGTTCCAGAATCACGGCGGCGAGCTCATGCCGGTGCGCCTTCAGCAATTTGCGGAAGCTGTCGATCTGATCATCATCCCATTCCTGATCCGTTTGCGCCGATGGCGCCTCGGCGAAATACTGGCTGGGCAGGATGCCCGAGAACTTGTGATGCATACCCGATACCGGATCGCAGACGCTCATGGCGGCCAGGGTATCGCCGTGATAACCGTGGCGTATCGTTAGCAGCCGGTTCCTGCCGCTAACTCCCTGCGCCTGCCAGAACTGGCAAGCCATTTTGATGGTGACCTCAACCGCAACCGAACCGGAATCGGCAAAAAAGACGTGATTCATATTCGCCGGTGCAATATCAAGCAAGGTATGCGCCAGTCTCGCCGCCGGCTCATGGGTCAGACCGCCGAACATGACATGAGCCATTTTCTCCAGCTGCGACCGAACCGCTTTATTCAGTTCCGGCACATTGTAGCCATGAATCGCGCACCACCATGAGGCCATGCCGTCAATAAGCCTTCTGCCGTCCTCCAGTTCCAGACAGACGCCATGCGCCGACCTCACGGGATATACCGGCGCTGCATCGCGCATGGAGGCATAGGGATGCCAGACATGGGCGCGTTCAAAGGTCTGCCAATCGGAATTTGTCATGATTCCCGTACGCTACCCGATATACAACAAAACTACCGCAGGATTGATGGATTCCGCGCGGAAGATAGGCTACCAGAATGAAACCCATTGAGGGCTTTGAACCCGTAGCAAAGGCTGACGCCATCATTCTCATTCTGGGTTCCATGCCAAGCGTGACATCCCTGCGGGAGCAGCAGTATTACGCGCATCCAAAAAATCTGTTCTGGAAGATCATGGGAGAGTTGTTCAATGCCGGCAGGGAATTACCGTATGCCGAACGACTGCAACGGTTAATCGCTTGCAGGGTAGCCTTGTGGGATGTCGCCGCTCAATGCCGGCGCCCAGGCAGTCTGGACAGCAATATCAGGCCGGATTCAATCGTGCCCAATGATTTCCGGAGCCTGTTTGGCCGGTGTCCGCGGATCCGGGCGGTGTTTTTCAATGGCCAAAAGGCGGCGGCGATGTTTCAGCGCCTTGTGCTGTCTGATCTGCCGGAACCCTGCCGGTCAATCCGGCTGCAGACCCTTCCATCCACCAGCCCGGCCCATGCCGCCATGACGGCGGAGGAAAAAATCCGCCGCTGGCAACAGCTCACTGTCCCGTTGAACGATGGTTGATGAATCAGGAAGTGCTCATAAAGATACGAAGAAGAATTTGACGCAGATCAACACAGATTGCGCTGATTATTAAAGGCAAGATTCTTTCTCCTTATCGGCCTTTTATCTGCGTTAATCTGCGTCAAAACTTTTCCCGGTTCCGGTTAAGCCAGGCTAAGTTTCAATCAGCTCTATCGCGTAACCGTCCGGGTCCCTAACAAAGGCAATCACTGTAGCGCCATGCTTCATCGGACCCGGTTCCCTGGTAATAATCCCGCCATTGGCACGAATATCTTCGCAAACCTGGTAGATATCATCAACGCCAATGGCAATATGGCCAAAGCCGTTGCCGGGATCATAGGAGCGGGTATCCCAGTTATGGGTCAACTCGATTACAGCTGTGCCGGACTCATCCCCGTAACCAACAAAGGCAAGCGTAAAACGGCCTTCGGGATAATCCTTGCGGCGCAACAGACGCATGCCAAGCATGCGGGTATAGAAGTCAATGGATCCGTCCAGGTTCCCGACTCGGATCATGGTATGTAACAGCCGCATCTTAAACCCTGAACCTCGGAACCCGGAACCTCAAGTTCTTACGAAAGATTCAGAACATCCCTCATACCATACCAACCGGCTCCCTGGCCCATTAGCCATCTGGCGCCGCGAACAGCGCCATTAGCAAAGGTCATACGATCCGTAGCCACATGTTTGATCTCAAGCCGTTCGCCCGTGCCGGCAAACATCACTGTATGCTCACCGACAATATCGCCGGCCCTGATCACGGAAAAGCCAATTGCCCCTGATTTTCGGGGTCCGGTAAATCCCTGACGGGCATAGACGGCAACATCCTCCAGCGCAACATTCCGGCCGCTGGCTACGGCTTCGCCCATAGACAGGGCCGTACCGGACGGCGCATCGACCTTATGGCGGTGATGGGACTCAATAATTTCAGCATCATAATCCACGGCAAGAACTGAAGCTGACTTTCGGGCAAGCTCAAGGGCCAGGTTGACGCCAACGGAGTAATTTGAGGCCATCAACACCGGCCTGCCCGCAAGGGATGATTGAAGCTGGACAAGCTGTTCGGGAGTAAACCCCGTCGTTCCGATGACCATTCGCATGTTACGGCTAACAACAAATCGCGCGTGATTGATCGTGGCATCTGGGGAAGTAAAATCCAGCAGCACATCCGCCCCGGAGCATAAAGATATGTCAGCCTGGATCGCAATACCCAGCGTCCCGGCATCAGCTGCCTCGCCGGCATCCACGCCCAACAGGGATGAACCCTGCCGTTCAGTCGCTCCGGCAATCCGCATATCACTTTGCCCTTCGACAGCCCGTACCAGACTCCTGCCCATACGGCCACCGGCCCCAACCACAATCACGCGAACAGTCATTTCTCCTCTCCTGCCAAACCGTCCCAAAATCTCCTGGCCACATCAAGAAATGAAGAGCGCTCCGGATAGACCTCATCACCGGTTGCCGAGGCAAATTCCCTTAACAGTTCTTCCTGTTTCTTCGACAGCTTTCTGGGAACGGATATATGAACATGGACATACAGATCCCCCGTTCCGCCAAGGCGAAGGTCCGGCACGCCATATCCACGCAGGCGCAGAACCCTGCCCTCTTCCGTGCCAGCCGGAATTTTCATCTTCAGCCTGCCGCTCAGGGTTGGCACTTCCATTTCAGCGCCCAGCGTGGCCTGCGGAAAGGTGATGGGCAGGGTACAGTGAAGATCTTTGCCATCGCGCTCAAATATCGGGTGTTTGTTCAGCGCGATAACAATATACAGATCCCCTGAAGCAGCCCCCTGTGCACCGGCCTCTCCTTCGCCGCCAACTCGAACCTGAGCTCCATCATAGACGCCGGCGGGGATGCGTACCTTGAGATTTTTGGTAGTCCGCACTCTACCCCTGCCGCCACAAGTCACACAGGGCGACTCAATGCGCGTCCCGGCGCCATGGCACGTCGGGCAAGTGCGCCGGATCGCAAAAAAACCCTGATTCATCTGGACCTGGCCCAAACCGCCACAAGTGCGGCAGGGAATCGGATTCGTGCCGGGGCGGGCGCCATTGCCGCCACATGTAGCGCATTGTGCATGTCTGGGGATCCTAAGCTCGACTTCCTTGCCTCTGACCGCATCTTCCAGGCTCAAGTCAAGCTGGTATTTAAGGTCAGCGCCTCGATTGCTGGGCTGACGCATACCGCCCAGGATATCCCCGAAGATATCCCCGAACGCGTCGCCAAAATCACGAAAGGCATGGGACTCCTGGAAACCGCCTCGGGACCAGAAATCCTGCATCTGATCATCGACGCCAGCATGACCGAACTGATCGTAACGCGAGCGCTTGCCGGAATCGGAAAGCACTTCGTAGGCCTCAGTCACTTCGCGAAAATTCTCAGCCGCAGCCTTGTCATCCGGATTCCTGTCCGGATGATATTTCATGGCCAGTTTCCGGTAGGCCCGCTTGATATGATTCAGGTCGGCATTACGATCCACGCCGAGAATTTCATAATAATCGCGTTTTGTTGGCACTATTTCTTGTCGTCTACGACTTCCGCATCTACAACATCATCAGCCGTTTTTTCTTCAGCGGCGGATGAAGAAGATTCACCGCCGGTTTGGCCACCGGAAGCCTGCGCCTCCTCCTGCATCTTCTTGTAGATGACCTCGCCCAGCTTCTGCGACTTCTGGGCCAGGTTTTCCTCGGCCTTCTTAATCGCTTCAACATCGGATCCATCCATGACCTTTTTCAGCTCGGCCAGGGCATCCTCAATCCCTTTGCGCGTCGCCTTATCCACTGCATCACCATGCTCCTTCAGAGATTTTTCAGTGGAATAGACCAGGGCGTCCGCGCGGTTTCGCTCCTCGATCTCTTCCCGCCGCCGCTTATCCTCATCGGCATGCGCCTCGGCCTCTTTCTGCATCTGATCAATCTCATCCTTCGACAGGCCGGTTCCGGACTCGATTCTAATGGATGTCTCCTTGCCCGTGCCTTTATCTTTGGCATGCACATGTATAATGCCATTGGCATCAATATCGAAGGTTACTTCAATCTGCGGCATCCCCCTCGGGGCCGGGGCAATGCCTTCCAGGTTGAATATTCCAAGCTGTTTGTTGGCGGAAGCTATCTCACGCTCTCCCTGACAGACCTTGATGGTTACCGCCGTCTGATTGTCCGAAGCAGTCGTATAGATCTGACTCTTCTTGGTCGGAATGGTGGTGTTCCTCTCAATGATCCGGTTGAATAACCCGCCCTCGACCTCAATACCCAGGGACAAGGGAGTTACATCCAGCAACAGCACATCCGTTACCTCACCGGTCAATACAGCGCCTTGAATGGCGGCGCCAATGGCCACAACCTCATCCGGATTAACACCCTTGTGCGGTTCACGACCGAAAAACTCCTTGACCTTTTGCTGCACCAGCGGCATCCGGGTCTGGCCGCCGACCAATACCACCTCGTGAATATCGGAAGCCTTGACCCCGGCATCCTTCAGTGCCCTTTTGCACGGCTCAATGGAACGATCGACCAGATCGCCAACCAGTCTTTCGAACTTGGCGCGCGTAATCTTGATCAATAGATGCTTGGGGCCGGAACTGTCCGCCGTGATAAATGGCAGATTAACCTCAGTTTGCGTACTGGAGGAAAGCTCCATCTTGGCCTTCTCGGCCGCCTCCTTAAGCCGCTGCAGGGCCAGATTGTCCTTGGTTAGATCAATGCCGTTTTCCTTTTTGAACTCTTCGGCAAGATACTGAATCAGCACCTGATCAAAGTCCTCGCCGCCAAGGAAGGTATCGCCGTTGGTCGACTTCACCTCGAACACGCCATCGCCGATTTCCAGCACGGAGATATCAAAGGTACCGCCGCCCAGATCGTATACGGCGATCAGATGGTTCTCCTGGGTCTTGTCCAGACCGTAGGCCAATGCAGAGGCTGTCGGTTCATTGATGATACGCAGTACATTCAAACCGGCAATGGCGCCGGCATCCTTCGTGGCCTGGCGCTGGGAGTCGTTGAAATAGGCCGGTACCGTAATCACGGCATCGGTAACCTTTCCGCCCAGATAATCTTCAGCGGTCTGTTTCATTTTTTGCAACACAATGGCGCTGATCTCCTGGGGGCTCTTCTTTTTACCATCACATTCCACCCAGGCGTCGCCATTATCCGCCCTGGTCAGAGGATAGGAGACAAGTTTCTGATGATGCCTGGCCTCCTTCGAATCAAACTTGCGACCGATCAGCCGCTTGACCGAATAGAAGGTTTTTTTAGGATTTGTCACCATCTGGCGTTTGGCCGACGCACCGACCAGACGCTCATCCTTATCCGTAAACGCCACCACTGATGGCGTGGTATTATCGCCTTCACTGTTGGGAATGACCTTTGCCTTGGTTCCTTCCATGATGGCCACGCATGAATTCGTAGTGCCCAAATCAATACCAATAACTTTCTTCATAATTAAATCTCCATTTCTCTATTTTTATGACACATCGAAGGGACCGCACAAAAACCGTCAGGCCTCATGCGCCTCATCGTTGATAAACTCTCTGGCCTGTATATGGGGGCGGATCCAGGCTATTTCAAGAGGAGGCTCTCAAGCCCCGCTATTTTCTTTCCGTGCGTCAGCCTTCTGTTCAGGCGGCCCACTGGATACGACAACCTTTGCCGGCCGCAATAAACGTCCATGCAGGGTATATCCAGCGACATATTGTTCGATTACCTGTCCTTCATCCCTGTCGCTCGGAACATGCAACATGGCTTCATGCAGGTGAGGATCAAACTGCGCGCCCTCGGCATCCAGTCGCTCCAGACCAAATTTATGAAGTGTTTCATGCCACGAATCCAGCGTCATTTTCACGCCCGTCCTCAATTCCTCTTCATTGCCTTTTTCAATCGCCACGGCGCGCTCCAGATTATCCACCACCTCGATTATGGCAGAGGCAAACTTGTCTATGGCGTATTTACCCGCCTCCTGAACATCACGACGGGAACGATTGCGAACATTTTCCAGCTCCGCATACGCCCTGAGTAATTTATCCTTCAACTCATCCTTCTCGGCGAGCGCCTTACCCAGAGCCTCTTCAAGCTCAATCAGTTTTGACGTGGCTTCCGTTTTCACGGGTTCCATCTTTGCCTGTTTTCCACGGGCAGCCGTTTTGGCATGTTTCTTTTTCCTGATCAAAGAGATCCTCCCAGCATCGCACTGACACGCCTGGCGGTATAATCCACCAATGGCAGCACGCGTTCATAGGGCATCCGCTTCGGTCCAATGACGCCAAGCGTACCATACAGCTGACCGGCGCCCTGATACCGGGCCAGCACAACCGAAACCTGTTCCATGTGCAGCAGTGCGTGCTCGGAACCAATAAACACCTGAACGCCATTTTCTTGTTCAACCTGTTCAATCAGGCGCATAAGAACCTTTTTATCCTCAAATGCCGCCAAAAGCGATCGAACGGTATCAATCACCCCCAGTTCAGGGATGTCCAGTAGCTGTTTCTGTCCGCTTACGAATAATTCAGCATTGTTTCTGTTCGATTCCTCCGCCCACCGGGTCAGGCTCCGAATCAGTCTTCGAATACGCAGGCGATCCACTTCCATTTCATGCCGTAACCGCAAACGCGCCTCATTCAAACTACAATCAGCCAGTAGTTCCGACAGGAAATAGGCGATTTCAGCCAGACGGGCATCGGACATGGACGGCTCGCGTACCAGCAGCTGATGATGCACATCGCCATGGTTTGAAATGATGATGGCCAGTATCTGTTGCGCTGAAACGGATATCAGTTCCACTTTACTGATACTTTCAAAACCCCGCCCGCGGATTGTGCCAAGACCGGCAAAGTGCGTCAAACGGGCAAGCCTCCTGCTCATGCGATGAATCATTTCATGAACACCCGCCGTTGCTGAAATTCTCTCGTCCATCGTTTGCTCAATCCGGCAATCGACGGATTCGCCCGCGGTCATCAGCACATCAACAAAATAACGTAACCCAAGATCGGTCGGCGCCCGTCCAGCCGATGTATGCGGCGCATATAGCATTCCCAATTCCTCAAGATGGGACATGCCCTTGCGTATGCTGGCGGGACTCAGGTTAAGTCCGCACCTTGCCGATACCGTCCCCGAACCAACCGGTTCACCTGTTTGCAGATAAAGTCGGATAACCCAAGTCAAAATCTTGTTGTGTCGTGTATCCAGCATACAATAAAACTCTCTGATTCATTGAAGTCATCAATGGCATAGCTGTCGTTAGCCTGAGCGCAGGACTGCTATATCCTGCATCTGAAGCAAGAGCTGTCAATCCAGGATAGAAAATCCGTCCCTCACCACAATCGGATTATTTCCACACCCTGGCCATCCATGAGTCCACCGATTGATCGATCAATCGTAGCGCATGCTCAAATTCGGCGTGTGATCCCCCGTATGGGTCCGGAACTTCCTCGTTAATCCATTTTCCAAGCAAATAGGTCTTTCCACAGGCGATTGGAAAGATCGAATGAACGGCATCAATGTGTCTCATCTCCATCACCAGAACAAGTTCAAAATATTGAAGCATTCCGGGTGTAAGTTGGCAGGCCGAATGGGAAGAGATATTGATATCCCGTTCCAGCATTAACGCCTGTGCGGTGGGATCCGCTGGATAGCCAACCAGTGCAGATATGCCCGCCGATGCGATTTCCACTTTGGGTTCATGTCCAGCCAATCCGTGAGCCAGCAACCCTTCCGCCATGGGACTCCGGCAAATATTCCCAACGCATACCAACAATACACTGTTTACAATCACTTCCCGCCCCTGAACCGCCATTAATATCCGCCATTGAGTAATGCATACTGGTAGAATAGTGCCCACTCTACTATAATATAGACAGGGTGCAGTGATGGACACGACTCAGTATAAATAACCGCATGACAGGAGGTAGATATGTTTTTGAGGAATAAACAGTCTGGAGATTTGGCCGAGGTTCTTGATATCAAACGAACGTTTGATCCCAACGAAAAAAATGTATGGGTCAAATACCAGGCTGGAGAAGAAGTCGGTGATCCGGTTAGCGCCGCCAAGGCAGACCTGACCTTTCCATCCGGTGAATCACTTCCCCGCTGCTGGCTGGATCCGCATTATCGGGTGAATTTTTAAGCCGGATTTACTTATATGGCAAGGGCCGCCTGCGTGGTCCTTGCATCCAATCCATGATCCAAGTATAAACCGCCCTCGCAAATCTGTTGGCAGTGCTGATTGAATCTTGGTCAGCGCTTCCCTGACGGCCAGGTAGCTCAGTTGGTAGAGCAGAGGACTGAAAATCCTCGTGTCGACGGTTCGATTCCGCCCCTGGCCACCATCTTATCTTCGACTTCCGCGGATTTCATCAATACCTGAACCTTATTCGCATCTCGCTGCCTCTCCTTGTCAGTTGCAAAAACCTTCCGTGTATTGTGGCCGGGGTATTTTCACTTTTTTCACCGCAGCTAACCCGAGATGTAGGCGGCGGCGCCAAGAAGCGCCGTTTTCGGATCCAGAATTACCTTGACAGACATGTTGGATAGTAGTTCCGAGAACCTGCCTTTATTCTGGAAGATGGTGATAAAATCCTCATCCGACAAGGCTTCGATTATTTTGGGGGCTATACCGCCGCCGATATAAAGACCACCGGTCGCCAGCGCCTTTAGCGCGAGATTACCTGCTTCAGCTGCGTATATCGACACAAAGCGATGCAGCGAGGCTTCGCATAACGAACTTTCTTTCCGTAAAGCCAGTTCGGCGATGACTGCGCTGGTATCGGAAGCAGTAGCAATCCTCTCCCTTAGCCATTCCGGCTCGGGCAAGTGGCCACTGTCCCGGAGAAAAGTATAGATGTTGTATAACCCGGGACCTGAAACCAACCGTTCAATGCTTACATGCCCGAATCTGGCTGCAAGATACCGCCACAGTTCTATCTCATCCTCGTCACGCGGCGCAAAATCGGCGTGTCCGCCTTCAGAGGCGGAGATATGCAATCCGTGATCTGTATGAACCAGGATGGCTTCCCCCAAGCCTGTTCCAGCGGCGATCAATGCCATGTTACCGCCCAAATCAGGCTTCCCGGCATTCAGGGTGACCAACTTGTCTGCCGACAGTACGCCAATCCCATGCGCAGTTGCCACGAGATCGTTGAGCAGGGAGACCTGCACTCCAAGACTTCTTGCCAACGAAGCCTCTTCTAATCGCCAGCCGAGATTGGGCATGGTGCACGCCCCTTTCCGTACGGCGCCGGCGACGCCAAAGCAGGCGTAGCCAATAGTCTGAATTCCCGTATCATCGAAGAACCGATGGATGACCTTTTCGATACCATCATATTCATGATTGAGATAGCTGCCATCGGCCAGGCAAGACAGCTCACCTTGTCCTTGACGAGTATAAATGGCGAGGTTTGTTTTGGTGCCGCCGATGTCTCCGGCAAGAATGTGTTCAGACGTCACACTCAACCGCCTTCGGTAAAGCCGGGGTAAAGCGTCATGCCGCCATCAACGAAGATACTGGCGCCGTTGACATAATCGGCATGATCCGAGGCGAGCCATGTTACTGTTCGAGCAATATCAGATGGTTCGCCAATGCGTTTGTAAGGGATCAGTTCCATTAATTTATCGTAAGCCTCGGACGTTTCCCATGCGGACCGATTAATGGGCGTGCGGATGGCGCCAGGGCAGACGCTGTTGACTCGAATACGGTGTGGCGCGACCTCCTGCGCGATACTTTTATTCATCAACATGACACCGCCTTTGGAGGCAGCGTAATTGACGTGCCCTCCCCATGGAATCACCTCATGCACGGAACTGATGCCAATAATCTTGCCAGCGGCGCAGGACACCGATTTCACCACGCCACGCCGTTTGAATTCGCGTATCGCCTCACGGGCGCAGAGAAACTGGCCGGTCAGGTTGACGTTAATGACCCGGTTCCACTGCGCCAGCGTCATCTTATCAAAGGGCGCGTCCTGCTGGAGACCGGCATTGTTGATCAGGATATCAATCGTGCCAAGAGTCTCAATGGCTTGCCGGAACATGGCCTGCACCTGACCTTCGTTGGAAACATCGGCATGAATGGCGATGGCATGCCCGCCTTCCGTCTCGAGATCGTCTACCAGTTTCAGCGCGGATTCTTCATCCCCCACATAATTAATGACGACATCCGCGCCTTCCCTGGCAAGTTCAGCGGCGACCGCCAAACCAATGCCCGAGTTGGCCCCGGTCACCAGCGCCTTCTGGTTGCACAATAATCCATGATGATGGCAGGTTGGCATGACGACGTCAGGCAATGTATCTGATTCTAGTGGCATAAAGTTTTCTCCTTGTGGTTCATTTTTTTACTTCGGCGCTGCCACATTGTTTTTCCTGGCCGCCAGATCCTGGATAAGATTGGCGATCAGACCTGTCCATCCGGTCTGATGCGATGCGCCAACACCGCGCCCGTTATCGCCATGAAAATATTCGTGGAACAGGACGTAATCCTTGAAATGAGGGTCGTTCTGTAGCTTGTTATCATTGCCGAAAACAGCGCGGCGGCCATCGTCATCCCGCTGAAAAATCAGGCTTAGCCTGCGTGCTAATTCATCACTCGCCTCAGCCAAAGTAACATATTGACCGGAACCAGCGGGGCATTCCACCCTGAATTCATCGCCATAATAATCGTGGAACCGGCGTATGGAAGTAATCAGGATATAATTGATGGGAAACCATATCGGGCCGCGCCAGTTGGAGTTGCCGCCGAAAACGCCGGAGCGAGATTCGCCGGGCCAATAAGCAACCTGCAGGCTGGTTCCTCCACAACTGCCGGTGCCTCCGCAATGGAAGGTATACGGTTCATCCGCATGCACCTTTGACAGGGCGCGGATACCGTAACCGGAGAGAAACTCCGTTTCGTCCAGCAGGCGTTTCAGCAAATGTTTCATGCGGCTACCGCGCAACAGCGAAACCAGACTACGGTTATCTCGTCCCGGCTCATCCCAATGGGATACGAGGGCATAGAGTTCCGGTTTGTAATCCAGATACCATTGCATGCGCCGCTTGAACTCGGGCAGTTTATCGAGCACTTCCATGTCCAGAACTTCCACCGCGCATAGCGGAATCAGGCCAACGATGGAACGTACTTTAAGCCGTGTTTTCCGCCCGTCCGGCGCATTCAGCACATCGTAGAAAAATGAGTCGTCTTCATCCCATAACTTGATGCCAATATTGCCGATATTATCCATAGCCGCGGCAATGCGCAGAAAATGCTCAAAGAATTTCGTAGCCATATCTTCATAGACATGATTTTTCAATGCCAGTTCCAGAGCGATGCGCATCATGTTCAGGCAGTACATCGCCATCCATGCCGTACCATCAGCCTGATTGATATGACCGCCGGTCGGCAAGGGCGCGCTGCGGTCAAACACGCCTATATTATCGAGCCCCAGAAAACCACCCTGAAAAATATTGCGGCCATCGGCATCCTTGCGATTCACCCACCAGGTGAAATTCAGCGACAGTTTATGGAAAATACGTTCCAGAAAATCGTAGTCGCCATGACCGCCATGCTGATCGCGATCCATGCCATAGACTTCCCATGCCGCCCAGGCGTGAACCGGCGGATTGACATCGCCAAAGGCCCACTCATAAGCAGGCAGCTGACCATTGGGGTGCATATACCATTCGCGGGTCAACAGAATAAGCTGATTCTTGGCAAACTCCGCATCCACAAGCGCCAACGGCAGGCATTGGAAGGCAAGATCCCAGGCTGCGTACCATGGGTATTCCCATGTGTCCGGCATGGAAAGAATATCGGCATTATTCAGATGCTCCCAATCGCTGTTGCGACCCTGTTTGCGCGCATCGGATGGAGCTGGCATGGCAGGATCGCCATTGAGCCATAACGGGATGTCAATATAATAAAACTGTTTACTCCATATCATGCCTGCCAGCGCCTGGCGCTGTACCATGCGGGCATCGGCATCGGCATTACCCGCTTGCAGATCGGCATAAAAAGCATCCGCTTCATGAATGCGGGTTGCCATGATGTTATCGAAGTCGGCGAACGGGTTTTGGCATGCTTTTGCCGCCAGACGCAGTCGTAGCGTCCACTCACCTCCGGCGGCAATCTCCGCGGTATAATGCGCGGCGGCTTTGGTGCCGGTTTTTGCGGGATTGACAGCGGCGCTGTCGCCGCGAATCAGATAATCGTGAAATGCATCCTTGAAATATCCCGCAGCCTCCATGCCGTAGAGGCGCGTAACATTGGTGTCATTGCCGCAAAAGAGCAATTCGGGGGCGCCTTCCACATCGTCTTCCATATAATAGCAGCGCATCTCTCCCAGTTCAGGGTGTTGAACCCGCACTGTATTGGATCCATCGGCTGACAGGGAAGGCCGCCCGTGATGGTCATCCCAACTCCATGTATTGCGGAACCATAACTGCGGCAACACATGAATCCGGGCGGCTTCCGGCCCGCGATTGTGGATATTAATCCGCATCAGGATGTCATCAGGATCATCCTTGGCATATTCCACAAACACATCAAAATAGCGGTTATCCTCGAATATGTCGGTATCTGATAGTTCGAACTCTCGCTGATCCATGCCTCGATTACGGTTCTCTTCAAGCAGGTGTTCGTAGGGATACTCGGTCTGTGGATATTTATAGAGATATTTCAGATAGGAGTGTGAAGGCGTTGCATCCAGATAGTAGTAAAGTTCCTTGACGTCTTCGCCATGGTTGCCTTCCCTATTAGTCAGGCCGAACAGTCGCTCTTTTAAAATTGGATCGTGTTCATTCCACAGCGCCAATCCCAGACAGAGATACTGGTTTTTGTCACTGATACCCGCAAGCCCATCCTCACCCCAACGGTAGGCGCGGCTGCGGGCATGATCATGCGGGAAGTAATCCCATGCCTCGCCTTGGGCGCTGTAGTCTTCTCGAACCGTTCCCCATTGCCGTTCGGAAAGGTATGGCCCCCACAATGACCAGTCCTGATCACCTGCCCGCTGGGCAAGCATTCTTTTGGCCTCCGGGTTGCCGTCTTTTTGAGAAGCCGTCATTCGTGGTTACGATCAAGGTTCAAAACAGAGCCGATCCCCGGTTTCTTTTCCTTGCACTCTCCTCGCACCCACTGGCTACTACTCCTTTATTTAACTTCGGCCATTCCGCATGGACAATAGGCATAAATGCCTCTGCCGGCTGATGTCAGAATATGAAGCTCCCTGAGCATGGCCGGCAACAGATCCGCGCCGGGCGCTGAAATACTGATCCGGTTTCCAAGCCATGTTTGCATACCGCTGAAAAGATCCTCAAACAGCAACTCCTGGAGGGTGCTCTTCTTCTTTAAATACACCCTTTCATAATCTCCGCTGATGCCCGCCCGTTCTGCCGCCGCGGTAATCGCATCATCCAGACCGCCGAGTTTATCTATCAGACCGATACGAACAGCATCCGCGCCGGACCAGACGCGACCCTGGGCGATGCGGTCCACCTGTTTCTCCCTCATATGGCGGCCCGTCGCCGCTTTTCTTACAAATTCACGATAAATATGCTCCACGCTCTGTTGAAACACCTGAACAATCTCAGGGTCCAGAGGACGATCCACCCGCATGGCGCCTGCAGTCGGAGAGGTGCCGATTCCGTCGGAGTGAATACCCATGTTCTCCAAACCTCGATGAAGATTCGGTAACAGACCGATAACACCGATCGAGCCGGTAAGCGTGAGCGGGCTTGCCCATATCTCATCCGCATCCATTGATATCCAGTAACCGCCGGAAGCGGCCAGCCCTCCCATGGAGACAACCACCGGTTTACCCGCCTTCCTGATCCGTTCGACCTCCTGCCGAATACGCTCCGAGGCCATGGCGCTGCCGCCAGGGGAATCCACACGCAACACCAGAGCCTTGACCTCATCATTCCGCCTGGCGGATCGAAGCACATTAGCCAGCGAATCGCCGCCAATCGTGCCTGCTGGTTGTTTACCCTCCATGATGGCGCCACTGGCGACAACGATCGCCAGTTTATTGCGGCTCTTTCCGGGTAGATGCCTGCTGCCATCGATGGCCCTGAGATACGCCCTGTAGGCAATCTGACGGAATGTATGATTCTCTTTGTCCTCACCGGCAAGAGCGATCAACCGTCCTTCCACTTGCTGATGCGTAGCCAGCTTGT
This sequence comes from uncultured Zetaproteobacteria bacterium, assembly GCA_964597745.1. Lineage (GTDB taxonomy): Bacteria > Pseudomonadota > Zetaproteobacteria > Mariprofundales > Mariprofundaceae > CAYLYU01. The sequence goes on along the minus strand of CAZQZF010000005.1, from coordinate 2,354 downwards.
CCACCAGACCGGACTTTAAGGCCAGCATGGCCAGACTGCCCCGGTATCGCCGAAGCAGCCGGGCCGGGTGATCGACGAGTCCCTGTATTTGTGTGGGCTTGATGCCGCGCGCCTCGGATATGTCGCGTTTATAGGTCCGCCAGAACTGATTCATCCAGACGCTATTGGCTTTACGAGCGGCAACCGACATATTGTTTCGCGTCAGGGGTTCGGCGGCGGACTTGTATCGACCGGCGGCAAAGACGTGCATATCCACCTTGATGTAATCCAGGGCGTCCTTGAAATAGTTCCTGTACAGACCGAATCCAGTCAACATAACGAGTCCCATGGGGTTCAGGTAGACTTCATCGGCGGCGGAGGCCAGATAATACTGGGCCTGGCTATATTGATCCGCCGATACGATGACTCTCTTCCCGCCCTTCCTGAAATCGAGAATGGCACGATGCAAATCCTGCAACTTGGACAGGGATGCCGATTCCATCTCATCAAGTTTTAGAACCATAAGTTTGATGCGAGAATCGTCTCGGGCCAGATGAATGGCATCAAGCAAATCCTTCATCAACGATTGCTCCACTCTCGGTCTTGAAAAGAGCAGGTCCTGCGGGTTGGGAGCAGCAATCTGCTCCACAAGCGTCCCCTTCGGATCAAGGAGCAGGGCGCCGCCATCCGGGACCCTGGGCCTCTGCACAATAATTGCAGCCACGATGCCAAGCAGAATAAAGACGAACAGAAGGTTTACGATGATGCGCCGAAACGTATCAAACCCATGGCCGATTCGGGACAGGAAGTTTTTAATCATTGCTTACACCTCGGATAATAAAATATCACCTTGTTGTCCATAGCCTGGCAAGTAAGACTTGGCATCCTATGACGCAGGAAAACAAATCACATGCGGACTAGCATCAATGGACTGCAGGCCGCTGTACTGGCCCTGATCCAGGGCCTGACGGAATTCCTGCCCATCTCTTCCTCAGCCCATCTTGCCCTGACGCCCCTTTTAACTGACTGGCCGGATCAGGGACTGGCTTTTGATTGTATTCTGCACCTTGGCACCCTGACAGCGGTTGTCTATTACTTTCGTATCGATCTTGCCCGCATGTGCGCGGGTTTTGCCCGAACGATCCGGGCTCGTTCCTGGCAGTCGGACGCCGACGGCAAAATGGCCTGGTTTATCCTGCTGGCGACCATTCCGGTCGGACTGGCCGGACTTGCCTTCAAGGACCTGGTTGAGGGAAAGCTTCGTTCCGTTGCCGTCATTGCCGTGGCCTCCATTGTCTTTGGGCTGCTCCTGTGGTGGGCGGACGCAAGACACAGAAAAATCCGTAACGCCCAAGACTGGACGTTTGCTCAGGCAATGCTGGTCGGACTGGCCCAGGCCGTCGCCCTGATCCCCGGTACTTCACGGTCCGGCATTACCATGACCGCGGCCCTGATGCTGGGTTTTTCCCGCCAGGAGGCGGCCCGTTTTTCCTTTCTGCTCTCCATACCAGTCATCTTCCTGGCTGGAGGGTTGAAAATAAAAGACCTGATCGAGCAACCACAGTTGGACATCGGTATCACGGAGCTGGCCATCGGGTATTGTCTCTCCGCTGTCTTCGCCTATCTGTGTATTCACTATTTCCTGCGCTTTATTGAACGCATGGGCATGTTGCCGTTTGTTCTCTACCGGATCGCCCTGGGCGCCATTCTGCTATTGGCCTCTTAGCCCGTATTATTCAAAAATGCCGCCGCGCCCCACTTGTCCCTTTGCCTGCAACAGCTCATGAATAGTCAGAGTTAACATGATCACTCACCCCGATTTCGATCCTGTCGCCGTCCATATTGGTCCCGTAGCCATCCACTGGTACGGCCTGATGTATGTGCTCGGCTTCTTTACCGTACACTGGCTGGCCAGATATCAACTCAGGGAGCGAGGAGAATGGCAGACGACCATCTCGCCTGAACATTTCGAAGGCCTGTTCACCTGGCTGATCCTCGGCGTCGTACTGGGTGGGCGCATCGGCTACATCCTTTTCTACAATCTCTCTTTTTACCTGCATCATCCCGTTAATATTCTGTATGTCTGGCAGGGCGGCATGTCATTCCATGGCGGCCTGATCGGCCCGATCCTGTTTGGCTGGTGGTACTGCCGCAAACACGGGCTGCCCTTTTTCATGCTTGGCGACCGCCTGTTCACGGCCGCTCCACTGGCCCTGGCCTTCGGCCGATTGGGTAATTTTATCAACGGGGAGCTTTGGGGACGGGTGACGGATGCCCCCTGGGGGATGGTATTCACCGGGGCCGGTCCTGAACCCCGTCATCCCAGTCAATTGTATGAACTGATGCTTGAGGGAATCCTGCTGTTCTCGCTGCTC
>CAZQZF010000004.1:0-22075 GCA_964597745.1 uncultured Zetaproteobacteria bacterium | reverse complement strand
ATCATCCGGAATTCAATACCTCATTGTAAGATGGGGTTCGTTAAGCGCTTACATAGCAATAGCTATGGTTTGAGACCGATCGGCCAGTATGCGAAGACAGATCGGGCCTGAAACCGAATAGGACAAACTGTAACCATAAATACGGGAACTTGAATCCATACAACTCCTTAATATAATGCAATAAATTATTTATCAGATATCCGTCTTTGTGCAACATGCGGGTTAACACAAAAAGGCGGCCAAAAGGCCGCCTTTTTTTATTTATAACTTGAAATCAGTCCACTGATTTCAATGTCCTTCACATCTTCGGCGATGAATGCCTGGCCAATATCGTGCAGAAGGATATAGCGGATGTGGCTGCCGATATTCTTTTTGTCATGCCCCATGGCATCCAGCCACTGTTCGGGTCCAAACTGCGGGGGATGAACTGGCAGCCCCAATGCAGCAATGCCGTCAACCATGGCCGCCTCAACCCCATGAGGGGCATCACCCCGCTGTTCGGAGACCCGCGCCGCCATGCACATGCCAATCGCCACAGCCTCGCCATGCAGGAATTCAGTGTAATGCGTCATCGCCTCAATGGCGTGGCCAAACGTATGCCCCAGGTTCAGAAGGGCCCGGGCGCCCTGCTCTGTCTCATCCCGCATAACGATCTCTGCCTTATAGCGGCAGGATTCCATGATTGCCCGGATGATCACCGCCTCATTGAGTGCCAGCAGGGCATTGGCGTTCCCCTCAATAAAGTCAAAGAATGCCCTGTCCCGGATCGCCCCGTATTTGATGACCTCGGCCAATCCTGCCCTCAACTCTCCAACCGCCAGCGTCTGTAACACCTCCGGGTCAATCCAGACCAGCCTCGGCTGGTAAAAGGCTCCGATCATGTTCTTACCGACGGCATGGCTAACCGCCGTCTTGCCGCCGACGCTGGAATCAACCTGAGCCAGCAGTGTCGTCGGAACCTGTATATAGGGAATACCCCGCCGATAACAGGCGGCGGCAAATCCCGTAATATCACCGACCACGCCACCGCCCAGGGCAATCACCGGTTCATTGCGCGCAAGTTTGGCGGCCATCAATGCGTCCAGCACCATCGACCATGTCGCAATCGTCTTGAACCGCTCACCATCGGGCAGGATGCAATCAGATACCTGCCATCCGGCCTCCCGCAGGGATGATCGAACCCTATTGAGATACAGCGGCCCTACTGTTTCATTGCTGACAACAAGGCAACGCATCGATGTGCCAAACAGATCACTCATTGCCTCACCGATTTTGCCGAGGCAGCCCGGTTCAATATGAATCTCATAGGAGCGGGCTCCGAGTTCTACGCGGCAGGCTTGATTACTCATGCGTCTCATGCCATTCGGACAGGAATTTAACGATAGTCTTCACAATCTTCCCCTTCTTCATCCGGTCCCGGCGCAAATAAAGATCCGCGCACTCAGCATATAGAGGGTTTCTCTCGGTAGCCTGTTCACGCAGCCTTTTCTGAGTATCACCCGCCGCAATCAGGGGCCGATTGGAGTCACCTTTAATGCGACTGGCCAGAAATTTTGGGGAGGCCTTCAACCAGATGACGGGAGGATGACTCCTTAACAGGGAACGATTTTCCGGTGATAATACCACTCCGCCGCCGGTAGCAATCACTGCCTGTTTGGTAATAATCTCACGCAGGGCCTCGGTTTCCCGCCTGCGGAACTCCGCTTCGCCCTGGTTTTGAAAAATCTTCGGGATGCTGCAGCCGCTTTCCGAAACAATGACATCATCGAGATCAATGAGGGGAAGCCCCAGCCTTGCGGCAAGCCTTCTGCCGATACTGCTCTTGCCCGACCCCATCAATCCAATCAAAACCGGACCATCCGTTGCTACCACTATTCTCCTCTCATGTTCGCCCAAAAAGGCGATCCAGATCACTCAGCGACAATCGAACATAGGTGGGACGCCCATGGTTGCACTGGCCTGCATTCGGCGTCTGCTCCATCTGGCGCAGCAAGGCATCCTGTTCCTCAGCCTTAAGGATACGGCCCGATTTTACAGATGAACGGCAGGCGCGGTTGCCCAACCAGCGCTCAAGTATGCGCCCCTTGCCTTCCAGACCGCAACCCAGATGCATCAATGCCTCGACAAGTTCAGCCAGGAGTTCAACGGGAGACTCCGCGGACAGCATGGCCGGTACGGCGCGAATGACGAACATGTCCTCACCCAGGGCCTCCACTTCAAAGCCGAAAACAAGCAACTCACCCAGATGGTCATGCAGCCAGGATTCCATCTTTACGCCGGGACGCCATCTTTCAGGCGTAAGCAATAACTGACTGCTAATTTTCCCCTTATGCAACTGGCCTTTCAGCCCTTCGTACGTAATGCGTTCATGCGCGGCATGCTGATCGACAAGCGCCACGCCATCATCGGTTACCGCGAGAATATAGCGGCAATGAATCTGCGCCAAGGCCCTGCCCAGATCGATAGACCCGTCAGCCCGGTAGCGAGTGACGGGTTCTTCAACCTTAGGCGTTGAAAATAGGGATTGTACTGTTGCCTCTGATCCTTGCATTGAACGAACATGCCCAAAACCTGAAGGAGGGGTCATGGCATGCAGGGCCTGTTGCGCCGGAATCGATGATACATCCTTCCCCATACGGTCGATGGCTGCACGTACTGCTGAAACGAGTGCGCCACGTATGTTTTGCGGAAACCTGAAGCGGACCTCGCGTTTAGCGGGATGGACATTGATATCTACATCCGCCGGGTCAAGCTCGATCCAGGTGACGGCCTGTGGGAACCGGTCATGAAACAACACATCCCGATAACCGGTCTTGAGCGAGGCAATCAGCTTCCGGTCACGCACAACCCGGCCATTGATAAAAAAAATCAGCCGGCTGCTATCGCGATGATGAAAAGTCGGCAGGCCGAAATGGCCTTGTACGTCAATGCCTTCATATTCCAGACCGATTTCAAGGCTGTTGGCGACAAACTCCTTGCCCATAATCGCGGCCACGCGACTGCTTCGCGGCTGCTCTCCAGGAACATCCAGGCGCTTGCGGCCATCCAGATACAGGCGGATAGCAACAGCGGCATTGGCCAAGGCCAACAGGCGTACGGTCTCGACAATGACACCCTCTTCGGTTCGATCCGTGCGCAGGAAACGCAGTCGAGCCGGGGTATTTAAAAACAGGTCGCGGACACTGATCCTGGTGCCGGAACGCGGAGGCGCCGGTTTAACCTGCCGCCTGCCGGCGTCATCAGCCAGGATCTCAGTGCCCGCAACATCTCCCGGAATGGCGGTGTGGATCCTGAGCCTTGAAACAGAGGCAATCGAAGGCAATGCCTCTCCCCTGAATCCAAGGCTGGCAATGGCATGAAGGTCGGCGGCAGTGCTGATCTTGCTGGTGGCATGCCGTTGTAAACAGAGACCGGCGTCGGCGGTCGACATGCCACAGCCGTCATCGTCCACTTCAATAAGCTTTTTGCCGACCTGCTCAATGCGGATATCAATTCGCCGAGCCCCTGCGTCAAGGCTGTTCTCCATCAATTCCTTGACTACCGAGGCCGGTCGTTCGACCACCTCGCCAGCGGCAATCTGATTGGCCACCAGCGATGGGAGAACATGAATCAGATCAGTCATTTTACGGGCAAGAGGCTAGGAGCCTGTCGGACTTAGGGGAATCGTAGCGAGCAGGTGGGGAAGCGAGGCCAAAAGACTACAGATTTGAGGCTCATAGTGGTAACTATGCAACGAAAATACGGATATTTTTGGACCGCTATCCCTGCCGCGCAGTAGATTTATCATAAGTCCGACAGGCTCCTAGCCTTCAAGAAGTATTTGAACGCGACGCGCTTGGAAAACTACCGCCCCCGTTCAGCTTTTCTTCTTGGAGTCCAGCACCTTGATCAGCTCTACTTCAAAAATAAGCGTGGCATTCGGGCCAATCACCCTGCCACCGCCTCGCTTGCCATAGGCCAACTTGGCAGGGATGAAAAGTTTCCATTTACTGCCTTCCTTCATCAATTGCAAGGCCTCGGTCCAGCCCGGAATGACTCCATTGACGGGAAACGTCAGTGGTTTACCGCGCTTGTATGAGCTGTCAAATACCGTACCGTCGAGCAGGCTCCCTTTGTAATGCGCAACAACGTTATCATCCACGGTGGGTTTCTTTCCGTTCCCTTCCCGAAGGATCTTATACTGCAAACCACTTGCCAGGGAAATCACCCCTTCCTTCTGCTTGTTTTCCGCCAGAAACTTTTCACCTTCCTGCTCGTTTTTCACGGCAGCCTCTTCCCTTTGCTTCTTCGCCTTCGCCATCTGCTTAGTCCGAAACTGTTTCATCGTTGACTGTATCTCTTCCTCAGTCATCAATGACTTTCCACCCGAAATTCCATCTCTGATGCCCTGCACCAGAGCATCGGGCGTTACATCAATCTTCTGCTTATTGAGGTTATTGCCAATATTATGTCCGATGCTATAGCTAACCTTGTCCTTCTGGGTATCCAATTGCGCCGCGGCAACCGCTTTTTCTACAATGCTTATATTGTTAAATCCCAACAGGCCGGCACTCAATGCGGCAATCACGACTATCCTTCCGTACATCCATATTCTCCTTTTATTCATATTCCGAAACTCATTCCGGTAAAATTTCTCAGTCCCTGAAGAAAGGCATCAGCCTTGAGTGGCCTTTTGCCTTCGACCTGAAGCATTTCTATGCGCAGAACACTGCCACGACCACATGCAACATCAAGACATTTATCGTGAATCAGCAAGGTTCCCGGCCTAAACTTGCAACTGTCATCCAGGGGCTCGCCCGCAATAATTTTCACCCACTTTCCCCGCAGGCGGCTGCGCGCCCCGGGTGTTGGAGAGAAGGCGCGTAACTGGCGACCGATCACCTCAGCGCTGCGAGACCAGTCAATGTTTCTCTCCACACTTTGCAACTTGGAGGCATAGGTCGCCCGGGATGCATCCTGTGGCATGCATACAAGACCCTGATCCACAATGCGGGGAAGCGTTTTCACAAGAAGCTCGGCCCCCTGCCTTGCCAGAACATCACGCAACTCCCCTGCTGTCGTCCGTGGACCTATTACAACACGAAACTGTGCATAGACTCCGCCCGTATCAAGCCCTTCATCCATCCGCATGATTGAGACGCCTGTCTCTGGATCTCCAGCCATGATGGCGCGTTCGATGGGCGCGGCACCACGCCAACGCGGCAGCAGAGAGGCATGTACATTAATAGCGCCATGTCTGGCGGTCTCCAGCCATGATTTTGGGAGCAGCATGCCAAAAGCGATAACCACCAGCACATCCGCCTGTTTTCTTTTTAACCAGGCGAGCGCCTGTTCACTATCCCGCAGCCTGCCGGGGGCAAGCACATCGAGACCACATTTCAGGGCCTCCTGTTTGACCGGCGACGCCACCCGTTTCATTCCACGGCCCGCCTTGCGGTCCGGCTGTGTAATGACGCCGGCGAGTTCAAACTTCGGGTCCTGTATCAGTGAGCGCAGACACTGCACGGAGAATTCCGGCGTGCCGGCAAAGACCACGCGAATCATCTCTTGCGATCCTGCCTCTTCTTTTGCTTGCGAAGACGAGTCTTGATCAGTTTCCGTTTGATGGGCGGCAACTTATCTATGAACAGGATGCCATCCAGATGGTCGAATTCATGTTGCAGGGCAACGGCTGAAAATTCTTCAAAATCAGCCGTATGGCGGTTTCCTTCCAAGTCCTGCCATGTTGCTGTTATCGATGCGGGCCTTTCAATGTCTTCATAAATACCCGGCACGGACAGGCAGCCCTCCTCAAAAACAGCAGAACCTTCTCGGCGCAATATTTCAGGATTGATCCAGACCTTGAGGTCAGGTGGACCGTCTTTTGAAGCGATATCGGTAATGGCTATACGCAACGGCGCCCCGATCTGGGTGGCCGCCAACCCCACGCCCGGCGCCGCATACATCGTTTCCGCCATATCTTCGACAAGCAGCCTGACCTCTTTGCTTGCAGGATCGTCAACCGGCCTGGCCTTCAGGCGTAAATTTTCATCCGGGTAGGTATAAATTTTGCGAATTGCCATACTGCTTCGATGTTAGGAATTTATGCTCAATCTGTCAGCATAAGAAATAGATTCAAATTAAGCGGGCCAATTGTAAAACTCCGGGTGGATATATGGCAATCCCATCGCGAGACCATTTTTGAGATGGAATGATGGGCACGGTGGTTCCATGGGTCAAAAAGAGGCAGGATTGCCTGCCAGTGTGCGCTTATGCACAGCCACTAGAGTCTTTAGGAGAAATCGAATGCGGTTCCTAAATAAAAGAATTGAAATTAACCTATTGACTTTATTGATTATAATTATAGGAACTGGTGTCGTTTCCGCGCACCTTGCCCAATCTGAATTCGGTCAACATATCGCTGAACCCGTAGCCATTATCGGACTGTTTTTTATTGGGCTCGGCATTTGGCTGTTTCTGAATCTCCATCAAAAACTTTACGGAAAAAACAGACGCTAGCCCGGACTATTCATGAATTTACTGCGCGGCAGAGACAGATGATCGACATGGCGGCATACATGTATGATGATGCTTCCTACAAAGTCATCATGTTTGAGATCAACGGACACCTGAGTTGGACCATGGTTGAACCAAAAAGGGAGAACGCATGAAAAGATTTCTGAAATATGCACTTGTTTCGCTGATCCTGCTGGTTGCGGCACTGCTTGTAGCTCCATTCTTTCTTAATGTTAACGACTACAAGCCCCTTCTTGTGAAGCAAGTCAAACAGGCTACAGGACGCGATATTGATTTTGGCGAGATCAAGGCATCCCTGTTTCCCTGGGTTGGAGTCAGTATCGACAAGGTGCGTATGAGTAATGCGGCCGGATTTTCCAGCGAGGCCTTTGTCAGGGCGGATAACCTGGATATTCAAGTGGCTTTTATGCCCCTGCTGCACAAGGAAGTCGTCATCAAGCGTTTCGTTATTGATTCACCCCATCTTCTTCTCGAGCGTAACAAAGACGGGATATTCAATTGGCAGGATCTGACGGGGCAGAAGCAAATTTCAACAGGGAAAACTTCTGGTGCCGAAAAGACCGTTCCCTCTCAATCCGGTAAGGCGGGAAACCAACCCGGCACATTTAAGCTGGCGGCCCTAACGGCGGAGGTGTTGCGTCTGCATGACGGGACCATCACCTGGAATGACGGCTTGAGCAATACCAGGCTGTCCATTACAAAACTCAATGTTGATATCGAAGATGTGCAACGTAAACGGCCTGTAAGATTTAAGATTTCAGCACAAGTTGAAGGCAACGGAATAGTCCTTGACGGCCAGTTGGGACCCCTGCCGGAATCGGCCCATTTCCAGCCGGAAACATTGCCTCTGCAGGCCCATTTGAAGTCTGATGCCATGACACTGGCCGCCTTCAAACCCTACCTTCCGGAGATCGCTGCCGATTACCTGAACACACTCCTGGGTATTGATGTAAGCCTGGAACAGCGATCCAACAAGGTAAGATTGAGCAACGGCGCATTAAGCCTTGAGGGGGCGCATAAAATTGAGCTCTCCTGGAAGGTTCAAATGCCCAAGGCCAGCGTCCTGGAGATTCGAGATGCAATGCTCAACCTGGATGGTAAAAACCTGTTAGATATTAAGGGATCGGCCCATGGACTGGATGGCAAGCCGAAGTATGAACTGCAGGCCAAGAGTGCTGAAATTAGCCGCAAAACAATCAGTGAATGGTTGCCTGCGGTATCCCGGATGTATGACAACAATCCGAATCCATGGAAGCAGATCAAACTGTCTCTCATGGCCTCGGGCGACGCCACTCATGCAGAACTGCGTGACATGCAACTGTTTATGGATGACGAATTGGTACAGGTTGCGGGTATGGTCAGGCTTGGAGGTCCACCGAATATTGATCTGCGCCTGACTTCCGGCAGCCTGCATCTTGATCCATGGCTGCCCGCGGGATCTAAGACTGCCGCGCCGACTGACGGCGAAACCGTTCAGGAAACGGCGACGCAGCCTGGCGGAGATACCATAGTTTCACCGGCCAAAGCCCCCGCACAACCTGCATCCGCACAGGAGCCTGATTTGCGATTCCTGAGCGCATGGAAGCTTAATGCCGATGTCAAGATCAACAAACTGTTTGGGCGCGGACAGGAACTGGATAACCTCAAGATTCTGGCAGAGGGAAAGCATGGAGTTTTAACGGTTGATCCATTCCGTTTCGATTATGGCAAAGGAAATATGCACAACAAGACCCGTCTGGAAGTGAAAAAATATCCGGCGGCATGGTCGGCCACAACCAGTGCAACCGGAATACAAATCAGGCCTGTTTTACAGGCATTGGCGGATATGGGTTCGCTGCACGGTATCCTGGAGATGAATATGCAACTGTCCGGCTCCGGCCTGACTGAACCCAGGCTCACATCGCATCTGAATGGACGTGGCAAAATTATGATACAGGACGGAAAGATTGAGGGTATTGATATCCCGGGGGCCATTCGCCGGGTTACAACCCTGGGTCAGGGTGGAGGCGGGGAGAAATCTACGGATTTTTCGCAACTATCCGGCAGTTTCGTGATTAAAAATGGCGTGGCTCGCAACAATGATCTGGCTATGGCTTCGCCCGTCTTTCGCCTGACCGGAAATGGAACCGTCAATCTGGCGAACAAGACATTGGACTATCATGCCAAACCGAAGCTTGTCGGCACGCTGGTCGGACAGGGAGATACTACCGCGGCCAGAAAAGGCCTTGCCGTACCTATCCGTATAAGCGGACCGCTCAATACGCCAAAGATCAGCCTTGACGTAAATATCAAAACTCTGATGCAAAACCCCCAGGCATTGAAAGAGCAGATCAAGGGAGTAAAAGGTCTTCTTAAGGGCGGGAAAAAAGGACTCGGCGGCAAAGGTAAAAACCTTCGTCAACAACTGAAAAAGGGCATTGGCAGCCTGCTTCGGGGATTATGAAACAGAGGTTATTGATTTTCACGCCCGTCCGAGGGCGCGTTGATGACTTTTTAAAAAGTCATCATGTTTGAGCGCCTCAGACTACATGCGGACAGGCCATCAATTCGCCAGATCCGCCGGGCCTGTACGCTGCTTCGACAGGGGATGGCTGCCATTGTTCCAACGGAGACAACGTATTCTTTGATGTGCCTGCCAGAGGCATCTGATGCCGTTACCACAATTCGCCGAATCAAACAGCATGATGAACACCACCTGTGGTCACTGGTCTGCGCCGATCTGGCCCAGGCGTCAAAATTTGTCATCATTGACAACCAGGCTCATAGAATGCTGCGTCGACTGTTGCCCGGACCCTACACCTGCATCCTGCCGGCCAGTTCAAAGTTGCCGCGGCGTATCTTTGGCCGGCGCCGCGATATAGGCATTCGCATATCCAGCCATGCTGTTTGCCTTGCGCTTCTGGATGAATTTGATTCGCCACTGCTGGCATCCACCCTTCAGTTTCCCGGACAGGAATATCCGGCCAATGATCCTGACGACTTTATTGGAAGGCTGCCGCATCATAACCTGGCCGTACTGGATGCAGGCTGGTGCGGTCTCACCACGACAACGATTCTGGACCTGTGCGGGGATGTTCCTGAAGTACTCCGTAAAGGCCTCGGGGCATGGGAGAATTAATGAGGCTTTATGCTTGTAACGCTTGCCCTCTAACCCGCATTTTTCATGAAAAATGCGGGTTAAGCCAGATCCCCTCAAGCAGGCCGGCGTCGACGGTTACCAGTTTGCTGTAGCTCCATTGTTCCATGACCGCCTCAATGATTGCCAGGCCGGCGATGATCAGGTCAGCACGGCCCTGCTCGATGGCAGGAAGGGAGGCGCGTTCCTGATGTGTCATGGCCAGCAGCATCCCCTTTAATCTCAGGAAATCTTGCCAGTTTATGATATGATTATTGATGCGGCCCGCATCATAGGGGAAAAGATTGAGATGCAGCGCGGCCAGGGTTGTGACCGTACCGGCCGTGCCTGCAAGAGTAGCCGGAACCCGGTGATCTCCCCATGACGCCTCGACTCCGAGGAGATGCTCTCTGCTCCTTGCCAGCATGGAATGATAGTCTTCCGCTGATGGAGGATCGGTTCTCAGCTCTGCGTTAACCAGGCGTACCACGCCGACTTTTCGACTCATGGCACTCTTGAGATGGCCTGACACGGCGCGAATGAATTCCGTACTGCCGCCTCCAATATCCATCAAAAGAAGATCGCTGCTATATTCGTCCTGAAGAACTGAGGCTGCGCCTTGCAGGCTCAGGCTGGCCTCTTCATCACCGCTGATCTTGCGTGGTCTAATCCCGGTCCGGGCCTTGACCTGATTCAGAAACCAGTCACCGTTGTCCGCCTCCCGAACCGCGGCGGTAGCGGCGGCGGAAATCTCCCGCAATGCGCAGCCATGACTTTGAGCAAGGCTGGAAAATTCCTCCAGCCCATTCAGTGCCCGCTGCATGGGCTCTTCCTGCAGGGCGCCTGTGTCATGCAACCCCTCACCCAGCCGGGTAATCTTGTTTTTATACGTAATGATTCGCCAGGGGAGCCCTTGGTCTGCCGGCTCGGCAATCATCATGCGGAGCGTGTTTGAACCGATGTCAATGGCGGCCCTAAGGCCGCTCATGATTGAACCACAGAGACACAGAAAAAAATTTTGTGTAGGCTTACTTTCGGCATTATTAAATCTCTATATCCTCTGTAACGAATTCTTTCTTAAATCTGCGTTAATCAGTGTCTAGCTCTTCTTTGTAGGTCTTTGAAAGTTCAACGTAGTGATCAGCCGATCGACTGAGGAACTCTCTCTCTTCACCGCTGAGTTCCCGCCGCTCACGCGCCGGCGCCCCGGCATAAAGGTAACCGCCCCGCAATATCTTACCCTCCGGCACCAAACTGCCGGCGGCAAGGAAACAGCCCGACTCGAGCACGGCCCGGTCCATGATGATGGAACCCATGCCGACCAGACAGAGATCCTGAACCTCGCAACCATGCAGGATAACACGGTGGCCAACCGTAACCCGATCGCCGACGACGCATGGAGCAACGCCATGACTGGTATGGAGGACGCAATGATCCTGGATGTTGGAACAGGCGCCAATCCGGATATCATGCACATCGCCGCGAAGCACGGACTGAAACCAGATGCTGGAATCATCGCCAATCCGGACTCTGCCCATGACATCCGCTGACTCGGCGATAAATGCGGTGGGCGATATTCGGGGAGACCAGTGCAGATAGCTCTTGATCATCCCCTTACGGCCAGAGGGAAATCCGGCTTAGGCCCGCCTGTTCATCCAGGCCGAACATCAGATTGGCATTCTGAACTGCCTGGCCAGCGGCCCCCTTGATAAGGTTGTCCACGCAACTGATAACAACGGCGTGATCCGGGCCAGTCACGGAAATCCCGATATCGCAGCGATTGCTTCCCGCCACACCCGCAGTTGAGGGAAGTTGCCCTTCAGCCAGAATGCGGACAAATGGCTTGTCAGCAAATGCATTCATCAAAATCCCGCACCATGTTTCCGGTTGTTTCCCCGACAAGTGCAAGGTCGACAGCATGCCTCGCGTCATGGGAAGTATATGGGGAACAAAATGGACTCGGGCATCCCCATCCGAAAAGAAACGGGCCCTCTCTTCTATCTCCCAGGCATGCCTGTGTTTAGGCAGCCCATAGGCCCGAACGTTTTCGTTGACTTCACAGAAAATCAACTCAGTCCGGGCGGAACGTCCTGCCCCTGAAGCGCCGGATTTTGAATCGATGATGATATTGCCGGTATCCAGCACACCGGCCCTCAGCAAGGGTACAAGCGGCAGCAGGGCGGAGGTTGGATAACAACCGGGATTGGCGACCAGTCTGACCTCCGCAAGGATGGTGTCCTTCAGAAATTCAGTGATGCCATAAATGGCCTCGGACAGCAGTTCCGGACAAGGGTGGTCGACGCCATAAGCTGCCTTATAGGTAGCGGCGTCCCGGTGTCTAAAATCAGCCGAGAGATCCACCACCCTCTTCCCGGAATTCAGGGCCTGCTGTACGCACCGGGCCGAAGCGCCATGCGGCAGGGCCGTAAACACCAGCTCCACATCATCCGGTAATGGATCATCCGCGGAAGCCAGCAGGGTATCGCCAATTGCACCGCTTACCCCCGGCAGAGCATCCGACACCTTCCTGCCGGCCTGTGAATGAGCGCCGAGATGCATGATCTGAAAAACGGGGTGGGCATCAATCAGCCTGATCAGTTCGGCTCCCGTATATCCGGTCGCACCCTGTATAGCGGTTTGAATATTCATGATTAATGAAGGCTAGCTATTTCTTCGTTGAAAAAAAACGTTTGAATTTTTGAGCCTTCACGAGATATTAAAAAAGGGCGGAGTTTTAATCCCGCCCCTTTTTTATGATTAACGTTTGGAGAATTGAGGCGCCCTGCGCGCCTTGTGCAGTCCGTATTTCTTTCGCTCAACCTTGCGTGAATCACGGGTTAGTGAACCGGTCTGCTTTAATGCCGGGCGCAGGCCAGCATCATATTCAAGCAATGCCCGTGCAAGTCCATGGTGCATGGCACCAGCCTGGCCATGGACGCCTCCACCAAAAATATTGACACAAGCGTCAATACGACCGTCAAGTTGAGCTGTTTTCAGCGGTGCTACGGCATGTAATCGCATGTATTCTATCGGGAAGTATTCCTCAATCTTTCGGCCATTGATTTCTATGGTTCCTTTTCCTGGAGTGATAATCACCCGGGCGACTGCCGCCTTGCGTCTTCCCGTACCGCGAAATTGCTTGCCTGTCATATCTTAATCCTTGTTTAGCTGAGTGTCTTGGGCTGCTGGGCCTGATGGGGATGCTGACTGCCGGCATAGACATTCAGCTTCCTGTACATTTTTCGCCCAAGAGATGTTTTCGGCAACATCCCTTTGACTGCCTTTTCAATAATACGGTCGGGATGTTGCTCACGCATTTCCCTGAATGTGGTAGTTTTCAACCCGCCGGCATACCCGGAGTGACTGTAATAGCGCTTCTGATCTTCCTTGCGGCCGGTAACCCGGATCTTTTCAGCGTTAATGACAATTACATGGTCGCCGGTATCCGCATGCGGCGTATACTGCGGCTTGTGCTTTCCCTTCAGGATCGTAGCCACTTTAGCCGCCAATCGGCCCAATACAGCGCCTTCAGCGTCAATCACATACCATTCTGTTTGAACATCGCCAAGGCGACAGGTCCAGGTGCGCATCATTTTCTCCTATAGGGCCGCCATTCCTGATGTAGGACTGCTTTTGACTTAGCCCGCAGATTGAAGGCGGCGGAGTATAATCTGGCCGGAAATGATGTCAATTCAAATACCTTATAGCAATACTCCGGAATCCACACAAAGGGATACATGAGATGATTTTCGCTTTGCGGTTAATAATCCTGTTCGACATCTTGCCAGGGAATGCCTGCCATCCCTCCCAGCCTCCACAATACGATCCCGCCGGGCAGGGAGGCCAACACCAGCACCGCCACCCACAGGGCGGCCATGGCCGCGGCCGCACCCGGATCACCGCCAAAATAGGCCGCCAGAGCAACATAGCCCCCCTCCCTGATCCCGAAACCGTTAAAGGAAATCGGCAGGGCTGAGGCCAGTGCCACAAGGCAGACCATAACCCCGTAGGCGGGCCAGGACAGTTCCAGACCCGCCGCAATGCCCAGAAACAGATGGGCCTGAACAATCAAAGCCTGAAAAAAGAGCGACAGGGCAAGTGAACGCCACCATGCGTTCTGGAAGCTGCGGGATAGCAGCGGCAACTGCCTCCATCGAGCCAGAAATCCGGGCAGGTGACGATGCCAGAAGGGATAGGTCAATATTCCAGTCCAAAGCACCAGCAAACCGATAGACCAGACCACCCACCAGACCATCGGCAAGGCGAGAAAAAACATGCAGAGGGTGACCACCAGACTCAGGGCCGCGACGCCGTTGGCACGCTCAAGCAGGATGCTGGCGGCAGCGGCCCAGCCCTGCCCCTGACGCCCTCTGGCCAGAAGATAGCCGCGGGCTACATCACCGCCAATGATGGACGGCAGAAACAGGCTCAGGAACATACCCAGAAAATAGAGCCTGACCTTGCGCCCCAGGCGGACATTCAGACCCAGGCCCCGGGCCAGCCACGACCAACGTAACGCAGACAAAACTTGGCCGATTACTAAAGATGCCAGGGCGGCCAACACCCATTTGAGTTCAACGTGGCTCAGTCGCCGGTAGATCGCCTCAACATCCAGATAATAGAGTAG
This sequence comes from uncultured Zetaproteobacteria bacterium, assembly GCA_964597745.1. GTDB lineage: Bacteria > Pseudomonadota > Zetaproteobacteria > Mariprofundales > Mariprofundaceae > CAYLYU01. Next base: position 7,817 of record CAZQZF010000004.1, on the reverse strand, counting down.
TCCAGCCAGCAGAAGAGATGAAACCAGCAGTTTGAGGGCGAAGCGCCATTTGGAGATTACTAAGGCCTCCGGATCAGACGCCGAATGGTATAAAATCTTCTGCCGGTGCTTTCGTAGTAGATTCTGGCCTGCATTTCCAGAATCAGCCCGATTCCGAACAGCAGAATACCACTGACAACCAACAGCGAACCGAGTTGCAACAGGGGCCTGCCTGCCAGTTCGGCCCCAAATACTAATTTATCCAGACTCATCCATAGATCAATTCCAAGGCCAAGCAGGAAACTGATTATGCCAACCGGGCCAAACAGTTGCAGGGGGCGATCGGTAAAACGCAGGAAGAACATCACCAACAACAGGTCAACCAGCACCCGAATCGTACGCCCAAGGCCGTATTTGCTTGCCCCAAAGCGGCGCGGCCTGTGGCTGACAACCGCCTCTCCGATGCGGGCGCCATGCAGAGCAGCCAGGACCGGAATAAATCGGTGCTGTTCGCCATAAATTCTCAGGTTTTTGGCCACATCTGAACGCATAACCTTCATTGGACATCCGTAATCGTTCAATTCAACTCCGGTCGAAATTCGGATCAGGTTATTGGCGAGCTTTGATGGAAGATTTCTGGTAAGGGTCGCATCCTTCCTGTCCTTCCGCCAGCCGTTGACAATATCCAGGTTTTCATTCTCCAGCAAATTCATAAGCCTCGGAATATCAGCCGGGTCGGTCTGTAAATCCCCATCCATATAGGCGATAAGCCGGCCACGGGCGGCATCAAAGCCGGCGCTCATAGCGGCAGTCTGTCCGAAGTTCCGTCGCAACTGGATGCCAGTGATGTGCTCATTGCGTTCGCAGGCTTTCTCAACGGCCGTAAAGGTTGCATCATCAGAGCCATCATCCACCAGAATCAGCTCGTACTGAATCTCTCTTAAGGCCTCGTCGATCTCCTTGACCAGATGCGGTATGTTCTCCTCTTCCCGAAAGACGGGCACGACCACGGAAAGCAAGGGTGTCTGTTTTTCCGTCATGTTTTCTCCTCGGCTGGCAGGCTAATGAGCAATAATCGAGTCCGAGCATATAGCCCTTTTACGCTGTTGTGTACCACAACATGTTCGCGGGTTGAATTTGGCAGATCCTTCAGCACATTCTCTGGCAGTACAACCGCCTTGCCGGCCTGAAGCCATTCAACAACCTTTGAGGCAGTGCCTAATTGCGGCAAACGACCGCCGTGATAAAACAGAAGAGATGGCTGAAAATAGCGGTAGGTGGCAAGTTCGGTCCCGGAAAACCCGTCATCGCTGGCCTGATGCGCAAGTTCCTGACTTATCTTGTGACAGTTAAAGGCCGGGGCGGCCCACGCCGCCAGCAGAATAACGGAGGCAATCATACCTATGGCGATGGGTGGTATCGCTGATGCCTGTCTCCTCCATAACGACCAGAGGGCGCCACACGCAGCGGGTAGCAAAGTCAGTGCTATTGTCCACTCCCCGGGCCATTGACGATTCAGGGCAATCCCACCTCCGATCATAACAGCCACCGCCAATATCAATCCGCCTCCGGCCAGCCAGCGCCAGGCGCGCGCCCTGGAAACTGTATCTGTTTCTTTCAGCCAGCCAGCTACAAGCAGGGCTATGGCTGGAAATATGGGTAACATGTAATTAGGAAGATGGGTGCGTGCCGCCGTAAAGAACAGCAGAAACGATCCGAGCCATGCGAAAAGAAACAGACGCATTGGCTTTTCCCGCAGGCCTCTTAACCTCCAGGGACCAAGATATACGGCTGCGGCGACCAAACCGGTCCATGGAAACCAGCCTGCGAGTACAGTCAGAATATACATGCCCGGGATGGCGCGATGCCCCTGCAATGTATCCGTAAAGCGCTCGATATTGTGATGCAGGAAAAAGACCTTCAACCATTCGCCATCGGTAAGGACGCCGACGGCGATATACCAGGGAACAGCCAGAGCCGCGATAATGGCTAGCCCCAGCCAGGGATGGAACCGGCGCCAGGCGGAAAAATCTCGCATCAGCAACAGAAAACTTCCCATAACCAGCACCGGCATAGCCAGGGCAACCGGACCTTTGGCCAGGATGCCGAGGGCAATAGCCACATAGGCCGCGGGCAGCAATAAACCACTCTTTCCTTCAATATAGACGCAGAATAGTGCTGGCAGGGCAAAGCCCAGGCTTAACATCAGCAAGGGATCAGGCGTGGCCGCCCGGCCGATCACGACAATATGAAGACAGGTTGCAAACAGTGCCGCGGCAATCAGACCGGATCGCTCGTCAAGCAGACGTTTGCCAAAATACCAGATCACCATGGTGAGGCCGGTCATGGCCATTGCCGAAGGCAGGCGGGCGGAAAATTCGTTGATTCCAAAGACGGAGAATGAAGGCATCATCAGCCAGTACAACAGGATAGGTTTGTCGAACCTGAGCGCCCCATTGAATATGGGCACAAGCCAGTTACCAGCCTGCAGCATTTCACGAGCGCATACGACATTATTGGGCTCATCCACATCCCAGAGGCTGTTGCCGCCGAGCATAAACAAAAAACTGATGCCCGAGATAGCCAATAGGACAGGAACGGGATGGCGAAATATCCATTCAGACATTGCCATTAGAGGGCGACTCCGGATCAGACCCATGACTGAATTTGCCTGATCAGACGATCCGGCCGACCCGAAATAAAGAGACGCTTCTGACGAGAGGTTTGTCCTGATATGAGTTGAACCTCGGCCCTTGGGATGTCCAGTAATTTGGCTACAAATTGAATCAGGGCCCTGTTGGCCTTTCCATCCTGGGGAGAAACAGTGATGGAGAGCTTGATGGCATCACCATACATGCCGCGAATCGCGTTCGTCTTGGCGCCGGGCTGGACATGAACATTTAAATAGATGCCATCCCGGCCCCTGTTTATGGCCGGATTCATATCACGCCCGCTGTTCATTTAAGTTATAGAAGGCTCCGGGCCATCCTGTACAGGCTCGGCACCACGAAATTATCAAGAAAAACCGCAGCCAGAATGACCACCATGGGCGACAGGTCCACCCCCCCGATATAGGGCAATCGCCGACGAACAGGAAACAAAAGCGGCTCGGAAAACTGGGTAATAATGCGGACAACCGGATTGTAGGGGTCGGGAGAAACCCATGATAATACAGCCCTGGCAACGATCACAATCATGACCGTCATCAGCAGGACATGGATCAACCCTCCAAGGGCCTGTAGAAAATATCCGAGCAGATACATCGTTTCGGTTAAGCCAGTTCCCTGGATCTCTTTTCCGATGCGAGAACGGCAGCTCGCACGATGGCTGGCAGGCCTTGATCATACATAACGTCCAGGGCCTCCTGGGTGGTACCGCCCGGACTTGCGACCTGTTGGCGTAATTCAGCAGCGCTGCGCCCACTTTCCACCAGCATCTTGCCGGCGCCATATGCCGTCTGCCGAGCTAGTTTCTCAGCAAGCTCTTTCGACAATCCCAATGAAACACCAGCCGCTTCAATGATCTCGCTGATTAGAAAATAGTAGGCCGGGCAGCTACCTGAAACGGCTGTTACCGCATGCAACATCGCCTCATCCTCTACCCAGGCGATCTCTCCTGAAGTGTTTAACACATATTCCGCACGTATCCGGTGATCCTTCGATACCGACGGGCCGGCAAACAGAACCGACATGCCGGAGCCCACCAGGCATGGGGTATTAGGCATTACCCGAACAAGATTTACGTCTTGACCCAGCCACTCCAGCAGCCGGTCCGTTCCCAAGCCCGCGGCAATACTGATGACAGTGGCGGAAGTAGAAATATCTTTACCAAGGTTCCGAACTGCTTCCTGCATATTCTGAGGTTTGACCGCGAGCACCAGTACATCCGCATGCGAAGCAGCCTGATGATTATCGGTTTCAACCGTAATCCCGTAGGTATGCTTTAAATGGTCCAGACGACCATGGTTGATATCACATGCCATCAGGCGCTCAGGCGGGTGCCCGCTCCGAATCAGACTGGAAAGCAGGGCCTCGGCCATATTGCCGCCGCCAATGAAATTGATGTGTAAATTTTGCATGATCTTTCCTGCCTATATGAAATGTGATGACTTCGTAATAACTTACCTTGGGCCAAAGATCGCCGTGCCCAGACGAACGATTGTGGCCCCTTCCTCAATGGCGGCATGAAAGTCATGACTCATTCCCATTGAAAGTTCGCCAAGGCTCCCATCAGACAAGCCATCTCGCAAGCAGCGAAGCTTCCGGAAGCTGGCCCGCGCACCCTCATTCCTCGGCGCCATCCCCATCAAACCGGTAATCTCAAGTTCAGGAATCTCTTTTACCTCCTCATAGAGGGAAGGCAATCCGTTGGGCAACACTCCATGCTGGTGACCCTGACCGCTAATATTGACTTGCAGCAATACCGGTAATCGGCGATGACTAACCTGTTTTGCCACAGCCCGGGCTGTGTTCGCATCTTCAACGCTATGCCAGCAACTGGCAAACCGCCCTACATATTTCGCTTTATTGATTTGTAATGGCCCAATCATATGCCAGTGGAGATCAGGATATCTCACGGCCCGATCCCGCAACGCCTGAGGCCGGCTCTCGGCAAATTCTACCTGTCCCAACCCTGCCAGATAACATATATCTTCATCCGGAGCATATTTGGAAACCGCCAGCAGGCGGGTCTCCCGGCCAAATCCGGATGCCAGTTGAGAAATCTCAGTCAGAACCCGCTGATAACGCCGCTTCAGACATACCTTCCTGTCTTCATCCAACACGGAACAAGATCCCGAAAGCTACATTGTTTCCCATACGATCCGCTGGCTCAAGGCCCGATTCAGGGTAAATTCATCAACATACTCCAGTTCGCCTCCCTCCGGAATCCCTCGGGCAATACGAGAAACGGTAACGGGCAGAGAGTCAAAACGTCTGGCCAGATAATGGGCTGTAGCTTCGCCATCCACCGTAGCACTCGTTGCCAGGATCAACTCGCGCACATTTCCGGCGGCCAGACGTTTATCCAGTGCGGCCAGGGTCAATTGCTCCGGGCCAATGCCATCAACCGGACTGAGTCTGCCATGCAGGGCATGATAAGCCCCCAAAAAGCCGCCCCCCCGCTCCAGCATAAGCACATCCACGGGCTGCTCCACAACACAGAGCAGTGACTGATCCCGTCGGGCATTCTGACAAAAAAAACATTCTCCTCCCTTCTCGATAAAGCAGCCGCATGTTTCACAGAAACCGATGTTTTTATGCAGGCTTGCCAGGGTCATGGCCAACTGTTGAACATCCTCCGCCGGTTTGCGCAGCAGATTCAGGCTCAGGCGCATGGCGGTTTTTGGGCCAATGCCGGGAAGTCCGCTCAGCATTTCAAGTACTCGCGCCAATTGCGCCGGCATGCCGGCAGTATGAAGGATCAAAGAGAAAGGCCTGGAGGGAGCGGTAAACCGGCAAGCAGTTCCTGCTGCATGGCCTTTGCCTTTTCCTCAGCCGCACTCAAAGCTGAATTGCAGGCAGCCGTAACCAGGTCCTCGGTAAGCTCCCGATCGCGTTCTTCCCATAACGACGGATCAATGGCGATCTTGCGAATGATTCGGTCGCCGCCCGCGGTCACTCGAACCATACCGCCGCCTGCCTCGCCATAGACCTCGATTTCAGCAATCTTCTGTTGCAATTTCTGCATACGTTCCTGCAGCCCCTGGAACTGCCTCATCAAGTTTCCAATGTTTTTCATGTCTTTTCTCCTGAGAGTTTCATGCAAGATTCTTCTGATTCCTCGAGCGCCCCGGGTGGATGGACTTCGACCAGGCTTGCATTCAGTCCTTTGGACAACATATCAATTCGTGGATCACTCCGAGCCGTATCCCAGAGTTGCCTTCGTATCTCTCCCGACTGTTTTTCCCAAACATCTGCCAGACTCTCGCCTTCCTGCTCTTCTCTCGGTTCCCAGTAGACCTCGCGTCCCAGCCACTCCGTAAAGGCCAGTCGTTCGGAACCAGCCAGGGTCCGCTGCTGATGGGCATCGAGCGCCAAACGTACCTTGGACCCAAAATCCAGGCAAAGCACATGCTCCAACATGGCCGATACGCCGGGCTTGATAGATGCATAGGACTGAACCACCTCGGCCCAATTGCTAAAGGCGTCCCCCGGAGCCGGCGTCCCCAACGGCAGATCGGAATCGTCAGATGCATGAATGGATGGCGGCTGGGGGGCAGGCTCTAAAGCAACATGCCCGTCCGTCTTTGACGTTGGCTCAGTTTCGGAAGATCCCGAGCCGGCGGAACCCTTCTCATCCTGCTGTTGATGGTGTGGATTCAGGGAATCAAGCGCTGCCAGCCGGATAGCAAGCATCTCCGCGCCCCGGCGTTCATCCATCAGGGAGAGATCGCGCAATCCGGCCAACAGAATCTGATAACGCAGGTCCAGCTCCTGAACATCCCAGTCTTTGGATCGGTCACGGAGCCAGGTCATCTGTTCCTGGTCAGGTTCGAACTCCAAAAGACCCTCGTCAATCAGCAGACAGGCCAGCTGATGCCACAACTCCCCCACTGCCTGCAGAAAGGCCCTGGAAGCATGACCATGCCGCATGGAAATGCGGAGATGATCCACAGCCGCCTTCGCGTCCCCTCGGAATATAGCGTCGGAGAATGCCCTCAGCAGGTCCTCCTCCACCATGCCAAGGCACTGGCGCACATCGTGACTCGTTAATTGCTTGCCGGAAAAGGCCAGCACACGCTCGGCAAGGCTGAGCGCATCCCGAATACTGCCATCCGCGGCGCGGGCAATTTCCGCCACCGCCTCGGCTTCATGCTCAACCTTCTCCACGTTCAATATCCGGCTCAGGTAGGCGCCAACGGCGTCCACACCAATGCGCTGCAGATCAAAGCGCTGGCAACGTGAACGAACTGTAACAGGCAGTTTTTCCGCTTCAGTCGTAGCCAGGATGAACAGGATCCGTTCAGGCGGCTCTTCCAACGTCTTCAGCAGGGCATTAAATGCCTGCTTGGAGAGCATGTGCGCTTCATCAATGATATAAACCTTGGTTTTGAGTGAAACCGGCGGATAACGCACCGCCTCCAATATATCCCGGATGTCATCCACGCCGGTATGACTGGCCGCATCCATCTCCAGCACATCGAGATTAGAACCCGAGGCGATCCCCGTGCAGGCGGGACACTCGCCGCATGGTTCCATGGCCGATCCATGCTCACAATTAACTGCCATCGCCAGAAGCCTGGCCATGGTTGTCTTGCCCACTCCCCGGATACCGGTAAAGAGATAGGCATGGGCAAGGCTGTTCGAACCGATCGCATTCTGCAGGGTTTTGACCACTACATCCTGACCTATGACATCGGCAAATTTCTGTGGCCGCCAGCGACGGGCTAGGACGACGTAGCTCATGGGACGAAGTCTAGCCCGAATATGTCATGGGATCACGAATATAAATACAAATATGCGCCAACCGGATCGGACTTTTCCGTAACACACCTCGCATCCGCTGCCGCTGCTTCCTTCCGGACCTGACGGGATTCACGGCGAAAGATTGTACGGGGCCCGACCCGGCTGGCACCGGGCTTCCAGAAACATATGTTTCTGGAAAACTGGCGGAGAGAGAGGGATTATTCCGGGCATCCATGCCCTCCACCCTACGGGCCGACCTATGGTCGTTCCAATCGGCTATCCTGCCGATTGGTCAAACCCTCAGCGAGGGTTCTCATTCCCTCTCTCTCATACTCTACTGAAAGGCCTTTGATCATCCATCCGTCTTTCACTCATTGCTAAACTGGCGGAGAGAGAGGGATTCGAACCCTCGGTACCCTTTTGGGGGTACAC
>CAZQZF010000003.1:0-24977 GCA_964597745.1 uncultured Zetaproteobacteria bacterium | reverse complement strand
CACCTTGCCATGTGTCCGATGTACGTCGTATGGATCCGAGCGTGTGTGGCCCGACCAGCAGGCCGGATGCGGGAGAATATCTGGCCAGGGTGGTGGCGAAAGCGGCAACGGTTCGGACATTGGTACACAGCAAATCATCCCGGCTCATCCCCGGTTTTCGGGCGATTCCCGATGTGATGATCACCAGATCCGAATTGGCGGTATCTTCATAATCCTGCGTACCGGTAATGGAGGCGTTAAATCCCTGGATGGGAGAGGCTTCAAACATATCGAGGGCCTTGCCCTGGGGCAGGCCCTCGACAATATCCATCAACACAATGTCACCAAGTTCACGCTGCGCGGCCAGAAAGGCCGCCGTGGCGCCGACCTGACCAGCCCCGATGACGCTTACCTTTTTTCGCTGGAATGTCGGGTCGTTTTTACCAAGCATGCCGGACCATCTCATGCATCCCTCCTGTTGAAAGGTATATTGTGCGGAACATAAACTTGCCATCTGCGTTTGTCGAACATGGAATAGGGGATATGATCGATAAGCTGCCAGTGGCAATCATGAAGATCTGCCGAAAGATCCAAAAGACCGGCGGCAGAGCTCATTTGGTGGGCGGATGCGTGCGCGACCTTCTTCTTGGCCTGCAACCCAAGGATTTCGATCTGGAGGTGTATGGCATCGGGATGGATCAATTGCATCGACAGCTTGCCAGTCTTGGCAGGACGGAAACAGTGGGTAAATCGTTTGGCGTAATCAAGCTTTGGCTGGATTCCCTGGAGATTGATGTGGCACTGCCTCGATGTGAGCGTAAGACATCAAGAGGCCATCGCGGTTTTGAAGTCGATTTTGATCCCTTAATATCGCCGGAGGAGGCCAGCCGCCGCCGCGATTTCACCATTAACGCCATGATGCTTGATCCACTGGATGGAAAACTGTTCGACTTTTATGGCGGTAGGCAGGATCTTGAACTGGGTATTCTCCGCCATGTCTCTTCGGCCTTTTCCGAAGACCCCTTACGAGTGTTAAGAGGTATGCAATTTGCCTCCCGTTTCAGACTACGTCTGCATGCGGATACCGCCCTGCTTTGCCGGACGCTGAAGCAAGACGCTGATTCTCTGGCAATCGAACGCATCTGGATCGAATGGCGGAAGTGGGCGGAGGGTGAATTTCCATCATATGGACTGAAGGTGCTTGAGGAATCCAGGTGGGTATCGCTGTATCCTGAGCTGGCAACAATGATCGGCTGCCCCCAGGAACCAAAATGGCATCCGGAAGGCGATGTCTGGCGCCATATCCTGCAAGTGGTTGATCGCGCCTCGGAAATTGCAAAGCGCTATGGCTGGTCCCGTGAGCGCCGATATTATCTGGTCTTTGTGGCGCTGCTTCACGATCTTGGAAAACCTGAAACAACAATTACAGATCAAAAAGGCCGCATTCGTTCACCGGACCACAGTATCCGCGGCCTGAAACACTCCGCATCATTTCTGGGACGCATTGGTGCGCCGGCCTCGCTGCTAAGTCACATCCAGCCGATTATCAAAGACCACTTGACGCATATGCATGGCGCTCCATCAGATCGGGCGGTCCGCAGGTTGGCGGCCCGGCTGGAACCCTCGGATATTGAACTATGGGAGGCTCTTGTCGAGGCGGATGCCTCTGGACGGTTCCCCCTGCCGGCCTGCCGTCCCGCCCTGGCCTGGCTGGAAAAGGCCCACAGCATGCAACATCATCAGAGCAAACCCAAACCCATTGTGACCGGAAAGTTGCTGATGGAATATGGCATCGAACCGGGGCCGGAGATGGGCAAGATTATCAGAGAGGCCTATGAGGCCCAACTGGACGGCATCATAGGAAACAGGGAAGAGGGCAGGCAATGGTGCATCAGATATCGTTATCCGCAGCCTGATCCCGCGCCGGATTGAACGTTGATAAACCGCAGATGGAGTTGTGTGATATTTGGATCGTATTGTCTTCAATAAAGCCGTATCATTGGCATTGATGAGATCATATAGTAACGCCGGAGGATGCTGATGATAAGAAAATGTTACGAGTCAGGTATTGGCAGGTTTACCGCTATGGTTTTACTGCGTCTCGAATCAAAATGACCTTAGCCAGCGACATTCATCCCGGCGAAATAGCCGGGGCCCCACCTGTTTTTGATCTTGATATCATTCGAAAATACGACAAGGCGGGCCCACGCTATACTTCCTATCCCACAGCCCCCATATTTCATGCCGGCATTGATGCCGGTGCATACAGGCACAGCCTTGATCGGGCCAGGAAAACCGGCGGGCCTCTGTCCATTTATATGCATATCCCTTTCTGCGATACAGTCTGTTATTATTGCGGATGCAACAAGATTGTCACCAAACAGCGTCACAGAGCAGTTCCCTATCTTGATGCCCTCCTTGAAGAAATAGACCTGCTGGCCGACCACATAGGAAATGATCGCCCCATTACCCAGCTGCATTGGGGCGGGGGTACGCCCACATTCCTGAACGACGATCAAATACGCCGACTTACCGGCCACCTGCGCTCACGATTTTCCTTTGTCTCCGATGCGGACGGGGAATACGGCATTGAGGTGGACCCGCGCGAATGCGGTGAGACGACTATCCATGTTTTGCGCGAAACCGGCTTCAATCGCCTTTCCATGGGTGTTCAGGATTTTGACCCCGATGTGCAAAAGGCCGTCAACCGCATTCAGTCCAGGGAAGAGACCTTTCGCGTTCTGACCCAGGCCAGAGAGTCCGGGTTTGTGTCCATCAATATAGATTTGATGTATGGTCTTCCCCTGCAGAGCGTTGAGAGTTTTGATCGAACCCTGTCCATTATTATTGATTTTTCACCGGATCGCATCGCCCTGTTTAATTACGCCCATCTACCCCATATGTTCATGCCACAGAGGCGTATCAATCCGGAGGACATCCCGGCGCCGGAAACCAAACTGGCCATTCTTGAACAGAGTATCAAACGGCTGCTTGATGCAGGCTATGTATTCATTGGCATGGATCACTTTGCCAAACCCGGCGATGAACTGGCCATTGCCCAGAGGCAGGGACTTTTGTACCGGAATTTCCAGGGCTATTCTACCCATGCCGATGCGGACATGCTTGGCCTCGGCATCACCTCCATTGGTTATGTGGATGGCAGCTTTTATCAGAATATCAAGAAACTCGAACCCTATTATGCACGGATTAAAGCCAGAGAATTTCCCATTCTTCGCGGCTATCAATTAAGCGACGAAGACCATCTGCGACGCTTTATCATCATGCGCCTGATGTGTGACTTCGGGCTGGATTTCGGACGGGTAAATCGAGAGTTTGGTATTAATTTCGTTGACCATTTCTCTGATTCTTTGGCCGATCTGGAGGATATGAAGTCAGATGGGTTATTGGAACTGGATGCACATCACATTACCGTGCTTCCTGCCGGCAGGCTGCTGATCCGTAACATTGCCATGGTCTTTGATGAACACCTGCGCAAGGAAATAAAGGACGTGGAATACTCCAAAGTTATTTAACGATTGGCGACAGGCCTCTCGCCAGCTCTGATAGGGCAGCTTTCAGAACGCGTTCCCGCGGATATTCTGCAATAACAAAAGATATTCAATGTTGCCCTTTGGGCCATGAATAGGCGATTCGATGAGGCCCAGGACCTGGCTGTGCTCAAGGCCTGATGCAGTAGTCATAACCTTGTCGATACAGGCCTGACGCATCTGTTCATCACGCACCACGCCGCCCTTGCCCAGGTTTTTCCGGCCAGCCTCAAACTGAGGCTTGATCAGGCATACGGCCCAGCCGCCGGGTTTAAGGAATGGCCAGGCCAGTGGTAAAACAGTGGTCAAGGAAATAAAAGAGACGTCAATTGTCAACATATCCACCAGTTCCGGCACATGTTTTTCCGATAAACGCCTGATATGGGTGCGTTCCAGATTGACGACCCTGTCGTCCTGGCGCAGGCGATAATCAAGCTGGCCATGTCCTACATCCACGGCGTATACCTTTCTGGCGCCACGCTGCAGCAGGCAATCGGTGAATCCGCCGGTGGAGGCGCCCACATCCAGACAGAGGTAATCGGCGGGCTCCAGCCCGAAGTGATCCAGAGCAGCCTCCAGCTTCAGACCGCCTCTGGAAACATAACGCAGGGTCTCACGCACCTTGATTTTCGCATCCATGGCTACTTTCGTGCCAGGCTTGTCGGATTTCTGGCCGTTGACATAGACCAGACCGGCCATAATCAGGCGTTTGGCCTTTTCGCTGGATTCAGTCGCACCGCGCTCGACCAGCAGTCGATCAAGGTTTATCTTTTTTGCGTGGACGGCCGCCATCAACCGAGTTGGCGTAACTGTTCCATAATTGCCGATTGATCAAGTTTGAGTTCGTGCATAATTTCAGCCGGACTGCCATGCGCCGGGAAAGAATCCGGTAGACCCATATGCGCAAATGTTCCCTGCCAGCCGCGTCTCATCGCCAGGCAGCCTATATGCTCGCCGATCCCTCCCATTCTGCTACCTTCTTCAATAACAACCAGGGGCTTACCGGATTGGAGATGAGTGAAAATCAGATCTTCATCCAATGGTTTGATAAAACGCAGGTTGATCAGGGTAAAATGTTTGTCATCCTCATGACGTATCTGCTCTACAGCCGTCAGTGAATCCCTCGTTCTCGAGCCGACGGAAATAATAAGGCCGTCTCCACCTTCCGTGAGCACCTCCGCCTTGCCTATCGGCAATGGCTTCGGCGCCGCACATTCAACGCCATAGCCGTTGCCGCGTGGATAACGGATAGCGGAGGGTCCGTCCAGACTCAGGGCTGTGACCAGCATGTCTCTGAGTTCAGCCTCATCCTTGGGCGCCATGATGGTCATGTTAGGCAGGCATCTGAGATAGGCGATATCAAAAGCCCCTGTATGCGTCGCGCCATCAGCGCCGACAACACCGGCCCGGTCCAGACAAAAGACGACGGGAAGATTCTGAATGCAGATGTCATGAATGATCTGATCGTAGGCGCGCTGCAAGAAGGTCGAATAAATCGCCACTACGGGGCGCATCCCCTCCACGGCCAGACCGCCGGCAAAGGTAACGGCGTGCTGTTCGGCAATGCCGACATCAAAGCATCGATCCGGGTGACGCTTGCTAAACAGGTTCAAACCCGTTCCGCCCGGCATGGCAGCGGTAATGGCAACGATGCGCCCGTCCTCATCGGCGAGGTCAGCCAGTGTGTCGGCGAATACTCTGGTAAAGGTTGGCGGCGCACCTGATGATTTGATGGGTTCTCCTGTTTCGGGTTTGTATGGGCCGAGGCCATGCCACGTTTCAGGATCGCTCTCCGCGGGCGGGAAGCCAAATCCCTTTTTAGTGACAATGTGAAGGAGCACCGGTTCATTGAGGTGCTTACAGTTTCGCAACGTAGGCAGAAGATGACTGAAATCATGGCCGTTAATCGGCCCGATATAACGGAAGCCCATTTCCTCAAACAGGGTGCCCGGCGTGATCATGCCCTTGATATGTTCCTCCAGTTTCTTGGCTGCATCCAGCGCCTGGGGGATCTTTTCCAGAATCTTTCCCGTCGCGGACTTGATATTTCCATAGGTCTTGCCGGTAATGATGCGGGCCAGATAAGCACTCATGGCCCCGACGTTGGGGGCAATAGACATTTCATTGTCGTTCAGGATAACAAGCAGGCGGCGCTTGCTGCCGCCAGCGTTGTTTAATGCCTCAAACGCCATGCCGCCGGTTAATGCTCCATCGCCAATGATGGCGATACAGCACTTGTCCTGATGCTGCAAATCCCGGCCCACGGCCATACCGAAGGCCGCGGAAATCGAAGTCGAGGCATGGCCTGCGCCGAATGGATCATGAATGGATTCGCTACGCTTCGTAAAACCGGACAGACCCCCGTATTGCCGTAGCGTCGGCATGCGGGAAAGCCTGCCGGTAAGCATCTTATGCGGATAGGACTGATGACCTACATCCCAGACAATGCGGTCCGTCGCTGAGTCGAACAGATAGTGGATGGCGATTGTAAGTTCCACCACGCCTAGCCCGGCCCCCAAATGACCGCCAATCGGCGCCAGGGTTTGAATGAGATAACGGCGCATCTCCTCCGCCAGCGCGGGCAACTGATCTTCGCGAAGCCGTTTGACGTCATCCGGGCCGTGGATGCCTCTCAGGATGGGCCAATCCTTCATTGTCGGCGCTCCAGAATATAGCGGGCCAATTGTCTGAGGCGATTGCCTTTTTCTCCTAAAGGCTCAATGGCGTTGATGGCCAGTTCAAGCATTTCATCGGCCAGTTCTCTGGCCTGGTCAATGCCAAGAATAGAAACGTATGTCGCCTTGTGCTGGCAGACATCCTTGCCAGCGCTCTTCCCCAGTTCCGCGCTGCTGGCGGTGGCATCAAGTATATCATCGGCAATCTGGAACAGCAGCCCGACAGCCCTTCCAAAACGGGAGCAGGCTTGAATCCGATCCTCGCCGGATTCGGCCAGAAAGGCTCCTGCCTCGCAGCAATAGCAGATGAGTGCGCCCGTCTTCTGGACGTGAATGCGCTCTACATCCAGTAAATCACCGATCGGTTTGTTCTCTGCCTGCATATCAAGAATCTGGCCGCCGACCATGCCCTGAGCCCCGGTAGCTATGGTAATTTTTCGGACGAGTTCAGCCTTGACATGGTCTGATGCATCCAGTTCAGTGAGTAATTCGATCCCCAGTGATTGCAATGCATCCGCTGTTAGTACAGCGGTAGCTTCATCAAATTTTTTGTGGCAAGTGGGCTGCCCGCGTCGAAGGTCGTCATTATCCATGCAAGGCAAGTCATCATGGATCAGGGAATAGGTATGGATGCATTCAACACTGAGAGCTGCCGGCATGATATTCCGATCTCCACCGCAGGCGGCGTAGGATTCCAGCATCAGCGCCGGCCGTATACGCTTGCCGGGCGCGAGCAGACAGTATCGCATGGCCTCGCTCAAGGGAGCCGGAATCCCGCTCCTTCTCATCGCCATCACGGCATCAAGGCCCCCGTTAATGTGGGAGGCATGTTCCGCCAGAAGCCCTGAAGTAGTCAGGGGTTTAGAGCCTGTTAACACTAGGAGCCTGTCGGACTTAGGGGAATCGTAGCGAGCAGGTGGGGAAGCGAGGCAAAAAAGCTACGGATTCGAGGCGCATAGTGGTAACTATGTAACGAAAATACGGAGTTTTTTGGGCCGCTCTCCCTGCCGTGCAGTAGATTTATCATAAGTCCGACAGGCTCCTAGTCTGAATCTTGATCGCCCAAGACCTGCAGTCGCTGTTCAGCCTGATCCAGAAGAGCTTCGCATCTGCGGCTTAACTTCACTCCCTTTTCAAAGGCGGTAACACTGTCTTCCAGTGGCAGTTGGCCGGACTCAAGTTTTTCAACCAGTTGTGTCAGCCGCTCCAGCGCCTGTTCAAAATTTAGATTGTTGATGTCTGCATCCTTACTCACGGATTGTTACCTCTTTATCGTTTCTTTGCCGGATTGTAAGGCCGATCCGGGCAGGGTCAATGTGGGCTACGTTTTTGATAAGGACGCCATGGCAACTTATCCTGCGGACACACTGCGTACGTCCACAATAGTGCAGGCTAGTCAAAACGAGCCTGCCACTTTTCAACTTCTCGTGAGTTGTTAGCGTTACCGTATGTCAAAACCACAGGCAATAGCGCCTAACATTGGCCACGGAGCGCTTAAACTGCAGATCACCCGGCATGATTGCCAGGATTATATCGAATCCATTAAGGAACAGGAGCACCTGGTTTCCGAGATTCTCGGGAATCGTATGAATCCATGCATAATTCTTACGGAGCATAAGCCGATATATACAATCGGTACGTCGGGTTCACAGACCGATGTCTTGCAAACGACTATCGATGGCGAAGACATTGCGGTATTTTCAACTGGCCGGGGCGGTGAAGTGACCTATCATGGGCCGGGCCAACTCGTCTGTTACGTGCTGGCGGATTTGCGCCAGGAGCAGGACCTGCACCGTCATGTCTGGAGATTGGAGGAAATGGTCATTCGTACGCTGGCGGAATTTGGAATCGAAGCCCATCGGCATGAACGCGGGATCGGGGTTTGGGTGCGGGAGGCCAAGATCGCCGCGATTGGCGTTCGTTGCCGGCGCTGGGTGACATTCCATGGGGTGGCCCTGAATATTTCACCGAATTTACGGCACTTCAGTGGTATTGTACCGTGTGGCATGAAGGATGTGCCGGTTACGTCCATGAGCTCACTGGGTATTGCCGCCAGCCGCAGGCAGGTGGAAGAAAGGCTGTTGCCGCATGCGGTGGCGTTGTTTGCCGAATAGCCGGTTTTGCAGGTACACTGCCGTCGATGGCAAAAAGCAGACCTCTCTCCGGCCAACCCCGAGGCCGATTCCCGTTGGCTCCCGAAGGCTGGCCATTCCTGGCGACGGCTTTTTTGCCACTATTGGTAAGCATGGCCCTTGGCTGGAACTGGCTGAGTACTGTTCTGTTTGTGCTATTGGTTTTTATGCTTAATTTCTTCCGTGATCCGGAACGCAAGGTTCCGGCGGAGCCTGGTCTTTACCTGGCGCCGGCGGATGGAAAGGTATTACGGGCGGAGGCTGGAGAAGACGGATGCCGGCGGGTGGACATCTTCATGAATATCTTCAATGTGCATGTCAATCGGGCGCCCATGAGCGGACGAATCGTGCATATGCAGTATTTTCCAGGACAGTTCATCAATGCCAGCTTTGACAAGGCTAGCCAGGACAATGAACGAAACCGCATTGAGATTAACGGCGATGAGGATCCAATAGCGATCACCCAGATTGCCGGCCTGGTAGCTCGCCGTATTGTTTCCTATATTGCCGTTGGTGATCATGTGGAAGCGGGACAGCGTATTGGCATGATCCGCTTTGGTTCCCGGGTGAACTGTGAAATACCAGAGGGCTTCGAGCTGGCGGTTCATGCGGGACAAGCGGTAATGGCAGGTGAAACAGTGTTAGCAAGGAAGAGTCATCATGGATAAGACCCTGTCACTTTTTCGGACAAAAGGCGTTTATCTTCTTCCGAGCATGTTTACAACCGCTGGATTGTTCGCCGGCTTCTATGCCCTGATTGCCACCATTCAGGGCCGCTTTGAGCTTGCCGCCTGGACGCTTATCGTTGCCCTTGTCTTTGATGTGCTGGATGGCCGCGTGGCAAGGCTGCTGCATGCTGAATCCGATTTCGGGACTCAGTATGATTCCCTTTGCGATATGCTCTCCTTTGGCATTGCCCCGGCTGTTCTGGCATACATGTGGGCGCTCACGCCGTTGCATAGACTCGGCTGGCTTGCCGCCTTTATGATTGCCGCCTGCGCAGCCCTGCGGCTGGCGCGTTTCAATACGCAACAGGGCAAGGATAAGCGTTATTTTCAGGGACTTCCCACCCCCGCGGTAGCGTTAATGATTGCCACGGCGGTATTGCTTTATGAGGATCATTCAGCTCAGCCTGGCCCGTGGTTGTGGTTTGTAATTTCGGTAACCCTTGCCTATCTGATGATCAGCAGAGTGCGTTTTATCGCGGCAAAGGATTTTGATCTGAAACAGAAACGCCCCTTTGCCGTTATCCTTGGCATGCTGGTGGTGCTTGTTCTGATCACGGCCAATCCCCATCGGAATCTCTTTATTTTTGCATTGGCCTACTGTCTACACGGGCCGATACTCAGCCTCTGGCAACGTCAGAAACTTTCCAAACGCCGCCTGCAGATACGTCGGAGGAAGCGTGAAAAAAACCGGAGCAGGGAGAGTTGACCATATAAGGAGATAACGATGACGGACAGGCTTTACATTTTTGATACTACCCTCCGTGATGGCGAGCAGTCACCCGGCTGTTCCATGAATAATGAGGAAAAGCTGAAGGTGGCCCAAGCCTTGGCTCTGCTTGGCGTGGATGTGATTGAGGCAGGCTTCCCGATCGCGTCCCCGGATGATTTTGATGCCGTGCAACATATTGCCAGGGAGATCAAGGGGCCAACGATCGCCGGCCTTGCCCGCGCCCGCAGGGAGGATATCGAGCGCGCCGCCGAGGCCGTCCGGGATGCCGAGCGTTCGCGTATCCATACCTTTATTGCCACCAGCCCCATCCACATGCAATCGAAGCTCAGGATGGAACCTGATCAGGTTCTTGAGATGGCGGTCAAATCCGTGAAACTGGCCCGAAGCCTGGCGCCGGAAGTAGAGTTTTCCGCCGAGGACGCAGGCCGTTCAGAAATGGACTTTCTCTGCCGAATCGTTGAAGAGACAATCCGCGCTGGCGCCGGCATCATCAATATTCCGGATACGGTCGGCTATATGACGCCTGATGAATTCGGCGGACGTATCAGGTCATTGATCGAATGCGTTCCAAACAGTGATCAGGCCATCTTTTCCGTGCATTGCCATAATGATCTCGGCCTGGCTGTCGCAAACTCACTGGCCGCCATCGAAAATGGCGCGCGCCAGGTGGAGTGCACCATCAACGGGCTCGGTGAACGGGCGGGAAATGCCTCTCTGGAAGAGATCGTCATGATTTTGAAAACACGTTCCGATCGCCTGCGGATAGATACCGGGATTGATACGACAAAGATTGTGCCGGCCTCAAAGCTGGTTAGCCAGATCACCGGCATTTCCGTGCAGCCAAACAAGGCCATTGTCGGCGCCAATGCCTTTGCGCATGAGGCTGGCATTCATCAGGACGGCGTGCTCAAGTTCCAGAAGACTTATGAGATCATGACCCCGGAATCGGTTGGCTGGACAACCAATCGCATGGTCCTGGGCAAGCATTCCGGCAGGGCGGCCCTGAAGGCTCGCTATGGGGAAATGGGCATAACCCTCGATCAGGAGCAATTGAATACCGCGTTTGAGCATTTTAAGACGCTGGCGGACAAGAAAAAGGAGGTCTTTGATGAGGATCTGATGTCGATTCTGTCGGAGGAGTCCGAGCTTGAGACGGAACACATCAAGCTCGTCAGCCTGCATGCCGCATCCGGTACGCAGGATGCGCCTGTAGCCGCCGTTGACCTGGACATCGATGGTATTATGCACAGAGCAACGTCCAACGGCGACGGTCCCGTGGATGCGGCCTTCAAGGCGATCAATAGTCTGGTCAAACCGAATGGAAAGCTGTTGCTCTACGCAGTGAATGCCATCACCGCCGGCACCGATGCGCAGGGGGAAGTCACCGTGCGTCTGCAGGACGATGGACGCACCGTGAACGGGCAGGGTTCGGATACGGATATCGTGGTGGCATCCGCCAAGGCTCTGATTGCGGCATTGAACAAACTCCCGAACATGCATGCCAGGGAAATTCACGCCCAGTATTCAGGCGTGTAATATCTTGATATATCATGCCATGTGGATAATGAAACGTGGCGAGGTGCGTTGGTATAGATTTCAACAGCCGGACAAGAAAAGGCCGGCTCTGATTTTGACAAGGGATTCTGTGCTCGGGTATCTGGGGGAAGTAACCGTTGCACCGCTTATCTCAACGATTAGAGATATTGAAGGATTGTGCGATCAACTGTGATCATATCCAGACCGTTTCCCATATCCAATGGCCGCGTTGAAGAGCTATCAAGCGGATGTTTGCCCTCTCAAGGCCGTATTAGAGGGTATAATGCCTTCTGCGTTCAGTCTGAAGCACCGGAAGACAGCGGTTTTTCACTGAAATCATTCGTGGTGGTCAAGTTCTACAGCCAACAACTTACGGCGTGAATCAAGTCCGACAGACTGCTAGACTGGCAGGGGTATCGTTTTGTTGCTCATTAAAGTGTTTTTTTGTGCTAGGCTTCATGAATAGTTCAGGTTAAAAACTCATCATCGTGCCCACCTGTCTGCGTGCAACGCACAGGAAGATGGATGGGCTTTTTACGACTTCATTGAAATAAGATACAGGGGGTTCCCTTTTTATGGCACGTATTACTGTTGAAGATTGTATCCGTCATTATCCTAACCGTTTTGAAATGGTACTTCTGGCATCGCGCCGGGCACGTCAGCTGATGAAGGGATTATCTCCCGTGTCATCTGCTGATGAACTGCATAAACCTATAGTGCAGGCGCTCAAAGAAATTGGTGAAGGCGGAATCACCTGGGAGAATTTGTTCGACCTTGAAGAGCGCGAACGCCAGCGGCTTGCAGCCATAACCGAAGATGAAGATACGGATTCTGATCCCGGCAACAGCCGTTCGTCCAGCACGCCCGTATTCACGTGAGCAATGCAGGCTAGGTGAATTTTCCAGATTGAGAGCCCGGACATAAACTGTTTGTAAAAAGTCAGGGTTAAAAACTTATGAGCCGCATATACGAAATTACCGAGAAGGTCCTCTCATATTCCCCCAAGGCTAATGTTGATCTGATTAACCGCGCCTACGTCTTTTCCGCTCAAGCGCACGCAAATCAAACCCGACGCTCCGGCGAACCCTATCTTGAACATCCGCTGGCTGTTGCCGATATCCTGGCAAGTCTGAGGCTCGATGATGCCAGTATTGTCACGGGTCTGCTGCATGATACGGTGGAAGACACGCCCGTAACCCTGGATGATATTCGCCAACATTTTGGTGAGAATATTGCCGGTCTTGTTGACGGCATGACCAAGATCGCGAAGATACATTTTCACTCATCCGAACAAAAACAGGCCGAGAATCTCCGTAAAATGATCCTGGCCACGGCAAAGGATCTTCGCGTTCTTCTCGTGAAACTGGCCGATCGGTTGCACAACATGCGCACGCTGATTTTCATGCCTGAAAAGAAACGCCGTGAAATCGCACTGGAGACCATGCAACTGTATGCCCCCCTGGCCCACAGGCTGGGCATTCACTGGCTCAAGCAGGAACTGGAGGACCTGGCCTTTCGATATCTGGAGCCGGAGGCCTATCAGGAACTGAGTAAACTTTTATCCGGTCATCTCGAGTTCCTGGACCAAACCCGCGGGCGGCTGGAACGGCTTCTCGAGGAGGCTCTGACCCGGCAAAACATCAAGGCCAAGGTCCAGAGCCGCATGAAACATATGTATAGCATGTACCAAAAAATGGAGCACAAGCATGTAGGATTCGACGATATCTACGATCTCGTCGCCTTTCGCGTCATCGTGGAGGATATGCCCGCCTGTTATCATGTGCTCGGCATTATCCACAGTATGTACCGTCCGGTTCCGGGCAGGTTCAAGGATTACATTGCCCTGCCCAAGCCAAACGGATATCAGTCCCTGCATACGTCCGTGATCGGACCGGAAAACTACCGCATTGAGATTCAGATTCGCACCGAGGCCATGCATCAGAATGCCAAAGACGGGATTGCAGCGCATTGGGCATACAAGGGCGCCCATCTCTCACCCGATGACCAGGATCGTTTTCGCTGGTTGTCCCAGTTGACTGATCTGCTCCAGGATAGTGAAAAACCGGCGGATTTTCTGGAAAATGTTCGTCTGGATCTTTTTGTTCAGGAAGTGTATGTATTTACCAGGGATGGAGACATCATGGCCCTGCCGCGAGGTGCCATGCCGCTGGATTTTGCCTATGCCATTCATACGAACCTTGGCCACCATTGTATCGGCGTGCGCATCAATGGATCGCCCGTGGATTTTGATACCGTTCTGCGCAATGGTGATCAGGTTGAGATCCTGACCAGTCCGGAACAGACGCCAAGCCAACACTGGCTGCAGCATATCCACACGCCCCGCGCCCGACAGGCAATTCGGCAATGGTTCCGGCGGCAGAAGCGAAAGGCCAGCATTCAATTAGGAGGGCAGGTCCTCGGAGAGGTCATGGGACGTGGCCTCAAGCTTCTGGGTGAGGAGGAGCTGGACAAGCTGCATTGCAGAGACATGGATGATGTAAGAATGAAACTTGGACAGGGAGATCTTTCCATTGAGCAGGTGCTTGGCGTCCTTGACCAGGAGGCGCTGGGACCGCTCAAGATCAAAGGCCTGTCAATGGCCGTGATGCAGGCCGCGGACTGCTGTTGCCCCCTGCCGGGAGATCCTGTTCTTGGCCATATCAGCCGCGGCGAGGGCATGAGCATCCACCATCGTGACTGCCCGGCGATTCGAAAGGAAAAAAAAGGTTCATGGATTGAGATCCATTGGACAGGTGAAAAGGGCAAACTTTATCCGGTTCTGATTGAGTTAAAGACGGAAAATCGCCGTGGTATGCTGGCCAATGTCTCCGGCTGTATTTCAAAGGCCGAAGCCAATATTGAGGATTTGAAGATACATCAGCTTGCCGGTTCCATGACCACGCTGCATGTTCGTCTGGAAGTCGCTAATCGGGTTCACCTGGCCAGAATCCTGCGGGCCTTGCATTCGCTGGACGGCGTAGTGAGGGTTGGCCGCGAGATGCTGGAAGGTCGGCAAAAGACGCGCAGCTTTGCGGAAACCGTCAAAAAGATGGTTCCGGCAGTCCTCGTCAGGCATTAACCCATATTGATGATTTGGCTCGACGTCTGCATAAAACAGGTGACTTAAACAGGAGATACCATGACCAAAATCCGTTCTATTTTTAGCGCCCAGGCCCCCAGAGCCGTCGGTCCCTACAGTCAGGCCGTCACGGCAGGCGGACTTGTCTACCTTTCGGGACAGATCGGTCTGTTCCCCAAAAGCGGAAGGTTGGCTGGAGATGATGTGGAAATACAGACCCGGCAGATCACCGAGAATCTGAGTGCAGTGCTCCAGGAGGCTGGTTGCAGCACGAGCGATATTCTCAAGTCTACTATTTATCTGACGGATATGAATGATTTTCCACTGGTCAATGTCATCTATGCCGAATGGCTTGGGGAACACCGCCCGGCCAGGGCTACAGTTGGCGTGGCCAGCCTGCCTCTGGGCGCCAGGGTGGAGATCGATCTCATCGCCTGCGCACCGGCTGATCTCCATACAGTTGAATAAATCCACTCCCATCAAAATCGCCTTTATCTCTTCCTGGTTGCCGCGGCGGTGTGGCATTGCTACTTTCACCTCGGACCTGATTGAGCATGCAAAGCAGGCGGCGAAGGGGCGGATGCAGCCGTACGTGATCGCCATGGAGGCGTCCGAGTCGTTTCATTATAGCAATGAGGTCCGATGCGTGGTGCATAAGGATCGCAAGAAGGACTACATTGCCGCCGCCGATTACATCAATTCCAGCGGCGTGCAACTGGTCAGCCTGCAACACGAATTCGGTCTGTTCGGCGGTGATGCGGGCGCTTATATCACGTTGTTGCTGAAGCGCCTGAATGTGCCGGTGATCACCACGTTACACACCATCCTTGAACATCCCGATAAACATCAGCGCCGGGTGATTGCGGATATCGCCGCTCTATCCGCCAGCGTGGTGGTGATGAGCAAACGGGCGGTCGCCATGCTGCGGGATATTTATGGCTTAGACGGGGACAAGATTGAGTTTTTGCCGCATGGCCTGCCGGCGCTTGCGTTTTCGGAATCCGAACCCTTCAAGCATGAGTTGGGGTTTCGAAACCGGAAAATTATTCTTACTTTTGGCCTGTTAAGTCGTAATAAGGGTATTGAATGGGCTATTCGCGCTCTGCCGGATGTGATCCTCTCGCATCCGGACGTCCTCTATCTGGTGCTGGGGGCCACGCATCCGGAGGTAAAAAAGGCGGATGGAGAAGAATACCGTCTTTCCTTGCGGCGTTTGGTGAAGGATATGGGGCTGGAAGAACATGTAACGTTTATCAACCGGTTTGTTACGGATGAAGAACTGCATCGCTATCTGAATGCGGCCGACTATTACCTGACCCCCTATCTGTCCCGGGAGCAGATCACAAGCGGTACGCTCGCCTTCGCCTTGGGATTGGGCAAAGCGGTGATTTCCACGCCATACTGGTATGCGGAGGAACTGTTGGCCGACGGGCGGGGCGTTCTGGTTCCGTTTCGGGATCACAAGGCTATTGCCGCGGAGTTGTCCAGACTGCTGGATGATCCGGATGCCTGTGAAGCCATGCGCAGGCGTGCATTCGACTTTGGCCGCGCCATGACCTGGCCCAAGGTGGGGGAAGGCTACTGGCGCCTGTTTCTTTCGCATACGTCTGATTCGATTGCACTGAAGCGGGTCCGGTTGCCAGCCACCAAAACCGTTCCCGAGATGCGCATCTCGGTTGCGGATCTTCCGGAGTTACGGCTGGACCATTTTCTGCGTCTGACGGACGATACCGGCATACTGCAGCACGCCGTACATACCGTTCCGGATCGCCGTCACGGCTATTGCACCGACGATAATGCCCGGGCGTTGGAAGCCATGGTGCGCCTGTATAGACAGCGCAAGGATTCGATCTCGCTGCGTCTGATCGAGATTTATTTCGCCTTCCTGCTGCATGCCCGCGGGGAGGATGGCGCATTCAATAATTTCATGTCATATGACCGCAGGTTTCTTGCCCCCGTTCGATCCGAGGATGCCACGGCGAGGACGATTGAGGCGCTGGGTGCGCTGATTGCATGGCCGCCCCGGTCATCGCTGGCGCAGCTTGCACGCACCCTGTTCAGGGATGCCGTGGCGGCGGCCTCTTTCAGTCTGCGCGGACGCGCCTATGAAATACTGGGTCTGGCCGATTATCTCAGGAGATTTCCCGATAATCCGGCCATGCGCCGGGAGATGGCGCTGGCGGCGGACGAAATCATGCGCGCATACCGGTTTTACGCGGGGGCGGATTGGCAGTGGTTTGAGGATTGCCTGACCTATGACAACGCTATCCTGCCGCATGCCCTGTTTGTGGCTTCGCGTGTTTTGAAGAACGCCGATTACGGGAGGGTGGCAGTGGATACATGCCAATTTCTGCTGGATACGACCTATGTTGGCGATCGTTTTTCCTTTATCGGCTGCGACGGCTGGTATCCGAAGGGTGGAGAAAAGGCGCGGTTCGATCAGCAACCCATTGATGCCGCCGCCATGGTGCGTATGTTGCGTGCGGCCTTTGATGCCACGGATGATACCCGCTATCTGGAACTGAAGTACAAGGCATTCAACTGGTTTCTGGGTGAAAACGATGGCCATATCGCCCTGTTTGACTTTGCTTCCAAAGGCTGTTTCGATGGCCTCTCTCCCGATGGTGTCAACGCCAATCAGGGCGCTGAAAGCCTGATTGGTTATACCCTGGCCCACCTGAGTATCGAAGAGGTGCTTGTGGAAGATAACAGAAATGAAGAATCAGGAATGGAGAATGAGGAAATTCTTAATTCCTAATTCTTAAGGGGGAATTGCCATGAAACCTATTGTCATGATCTCCAGTTGGCCGCCGCGGTTGTGCGGTATCGCCACCTTCGCCGAGGAGGCGCGAGAATTTATTCAGAAGCACAATCCTGGTCGTGATGTGCTTGTTATCAGCCATACGGATGGCGCGGGCGATGGCGTCTTTCCCCTGATTGACATGACGCGGCCGGACTGGTGGAAGCCTGTGGTCAGGAAGATTGAGGCGCTTGATCCATATGCCGTGCATATTGAACACGAGTACGGCCTGTATGAATATCATGATGATCGTGGCAAGGGCGATGGCAATGTTGGATTTCTTTCTTTGCTGGGGGCGATATCCGGCTATCCGGTTATCGTTGAGCCGCATACGGTTCATGGCCGCATGAATGAGTTTGAGGCTAATTTTGTGTATCAAATGTGCAAACGCACCGATGTGGTGTTGTTCAAGTGCGATTACCAGAAATGGCGGCTCGATTGGACTATGCGCGGTTTCGGCTGGGAGACGCCGAAAAATGTGATGGTGATTCCACATGGCGCCCGCCCCGACCGGCGCTGGCCGGTGGAGGATATTCCGCGGCTGCGCGCTGAACTAGGCCTGGATAAGGTGACGACTCTGGGGCCCCATCTGGTCGGTTTGGTGGGCTGGATTCAGTCCAATAAACGCTGGGATATTCTCATCTCCATGTGGAAGGAGATTTGTTCGGAGATTAAGCATCGGACTGGCGAGGAATGGGATTTGCTGGCTGCGGGCGCCATGCGCGATCCTGCCCATAAGGACGATTACGAGCTCTATAAAAGCGGCGTGGAGATGCTCGAACGCGAAGGGATGGCGCATTATTTTGAATTCGTACCGAGAGGCGATATCTACTACAAGGTCATGGCCGTGTGCGATTTTATCGTACTTCCCTCTCTGGATGAAACCCAGTCCGGCACCCTGGCCCGTATTGTAGCGCTGAATAAGCCTTATATTACCTCAGCCCCGATGGAGGGTTTGACCTCACAAACACTGGAATCCGATGGCGGCCTGTTGTTTACCACCAAACAAATGTTGAAAGAAAAAACAATCCGGTTGGCCTGTTCTGAAGAAATTCGCATGCGGATGGGTGACAATCTCAAACGTTATCTGGATGACGTCGTGTCATGGGACGTGGTGGCCGAGCAATACAATGAAGCTTATACCCTGGCGCGCGAGGCTAAAAAAACAGGAGTAAAACCGGAGCTCCCCATGGAATTTTGATGAACCTGAACTATTCATGAATCGCCGTGATGATCGCGCCTGCCTGTGCGTGAACGCACGTAGACAGGCCGGCCCTGTGTTCGCAACGGATACCTGCGGGAAAGGGCATAGCACTGCTTACGACCGCCTGAGCAAGGATTTGTTGCAGGCAGAACAAGCGAGGGCGCCTGCCTGTGCGTGAACGCACGCAGACAGGCGGCAGTATTTATGAATGGTTCAGGTCAACTGTTTTACCGGCTTGATGACGGCCCCATCCTATCGGCTGAAGATATCCCATGGCCGGTGAATTCGGTATTCAATGCGGGTGCTGTGCTGTTGGATGATGAAACACTGCTGATGCTGCGCGTGGAGGATCGCCGCGGTCAGTCGCACTTTGCGATTGCGCGTAGCGCAAACGGCATCGACGGCTGGCGGATGGATGGTCAGCCTGCGTTCAGTCCGGATGCGGCAAATCATCCCGAGGAAGCATGGGGGGTGGAGGACCCGAGATTGACCTGGGTGGAGGATGCCGGAAGCTGGGTGATGACCTATACGGCGTATTCAGATCGGGGCGCGATGGTCTCACTGGGGACGACTACTGATTTTACCACATTTGCGCGGCTGGGGCCGGTGCTGGCGCCGGATAACAAGGATGCGGCGCTGTTCTCCGTGCGTTTTAATGGCCGCTACGCCATGCTGCATCGGCCGGTTCCCGCCCTCCCAGGACACGCCGCCAATATCTGGATCGCTTTTTCACCGGATATGATTCACTGGGGCGGTCATCGGCAGATCATGGCCGCCCGCGGCCCGGGCTGGTGGGATGCGGCCAAGATCGGTATTGGTCCGCCTCCCATGGCGACATCCGAGGGCTGGCTGCTGCTCTATCACGGTGTGCGGCGGACCGCTGGACAGGATGTTTACCGTCTCGGGCTGGCGCTGCTCGATCTCGAAGACCCCACCCGCCTGATTCGGCGTGGCAGAGAATGGGTGTTTGCGCCGCAAACGCCTTATGAGCGCAGCGGTGATGTGGGTAATGTGGTTTTTCCCTGCGGCTGGACCTGCGTTGGTGATCAAATTCGCCTGTATTACGGCGCCGCCGATACGACAATGGCGCTGGCCACGGCGAATCTTACGGAAGTGCTTGGTTGGCTAAGGCATGGAACATAAAGAAACAGTTGGGATGATGACACGATGAGGATCGCCCTGCTTTCACCTATCGCCTGGCGCACGCCGCCCGTGGCCTATGGCCCGTGGGAGCAGGTGGTGTCACTGCTGGCGGAGGGGCTGGTGGAACGGGGTCTGGATGTGACGCTGTTTGCTACCGCCGATTCCCAAACCCGCGCCCGTCTGCATGCGGTCTGCCCGAGGCCCTACGAGGAAGACAAGTCCATCAACCCCAAGGTGTGGGAATGTCTGCATATCTCGGAGGTGTTTGAACACGCGGGCGAATTCGACATCATCCACAATCATTTTGATTTTCTACCGCTGGCCTGGACGCAGTTTGTTAATACGCCGGTTGTTTCGACCATTCACGGCTTTTCATCGCCGGACATTCTGCCGGTATATGAAAAATATAACGCTGACGCCCATTACATTTCCATCAGCGACGCCGACCGCAGTCCCAAACTAGATTATACAGCCACCATTCATCACGGCATTGAGTTGAAGCGGTTCACATTTCGTGAAACGCCTGAGGATTATCTGCTGTTTTTCGGCCGTATGCACCCGGACAAGGGCGCGGCCGAAGCAATTGAGATCGCCCGCGCCGCCCACATGCCGATTATTATGGCCGGTCTGGTGCAGGATGAAGCCTATTTTTCTACCTATGTCGCGCCGCATATCGATGGCGCGCAAGTAAAGTATGTGGGCTGCGTGGGGTCTGATAAACGCGACCGGCTGTTGGGCGGCGCACGTGCGTTACTTCATCCGATCGCCTTTGCCGAGCCGTTTGGTCTGTCCGTGGTGGAGGCCATGGCCTGCGGCACGCCCACCATCGCCATAGCCCGCGGTTCCATGCCGGAGATCATTCGCCATGGCAAAACGGGATTTCTGGTGAAGGACGCGCAGGAGGCCGTTCGCGCCGTGGCGCATCTGGATGACATTTCAAGAGAGGTATGCCGGCGGGAGGCCGAGGCGCGTTTTTCCGCCGCCCGCATGGTGGACGACTATATTCGGGTCTATGAGCGGATTCTGGATAGCCAGGAGTGGCGCCGGCCATGGGGATTTTATGAAGTGCTCGCGGATGCGCCGAATCACAAGGTCAAACGCATCACCGTCTATCCCGGTAAGCGCCTGTCGCTGCAACGCCATCAGCGGCGCGACGAGCGCTGGCAGATCATTCAGGGCAAGGGAATGCTCCGTTTGGATGAGAAAAACATTGCCATCATCGCCGGTGATGATGCCGATATTCCGCGCGGTACGCTCCACCGTATCCATAACACGGGGTCGGAGAACATCGTGTTCATTGAAGTGCAGAGCGGTGATTATTTTGGCGAGGATGATATCGAACGCATTGAGGATGATTATGGCCGAGCCTGAAATGCAATGTACCAACTTGTCCGGAATCCATAATTGATACCGTGGATATGGAGAAAAACCGTGATGGAATATATAATCCCATGATTCGCCGCTATGCAAACAATCCGATTCTTACGCCGGCGGATGTGCCATATCCGGTGTCCACGGTGCATAACGCCGCCGTGGTCAAATATGACGGGCGTTATATCATGCTGTTTCGCGCTCATTTGCATAACGGTCGTTCCATCATCGGAATCGCTGAAAGTGAGGATGGTTTTCATTTTTCCGTACGAAGCAAGCCATGGCTGACGCCGGCGAAGGAAGGCGAGTTTGCCGAATATGAGGCGTTCGGCGTGGAGGATCCACGCATTTGTCGTATGGAGGGCGCGTATTACATCACCTACAGCGCCTATTCTTCGCACGGCGTGCGCATTGCGCTGGCGAAAACGCATGATTTCAACACCGTGGAACGAATTGCACTGATTACCGAGGCGGACATGCGCAATGTCGTACTATTCCCACAGCGTTTTGATGGCCGTTATGTGCGCCTGGATCGTCCACACGGCGACATTGCACCATGGTCGCTATGGATGTCGTTTTCACCTGATTTGATTCACTGGGGGAAATCGCGCCGCCTGATTGCACCCATGCCGTATCACTGGGATGAAATGAAGATCGGGCCGGGGGCGACGCCGTTCGCCACCGCCAGGGGCTGGCTGTCCATCTGTCACGGCGCGTTTGAAACAATGAATGGGGCCGTGTACCGGCTTGGCGTTGCGCTACATGCACTGGATGATCCTTCGCATATTCTCGGAGTGGCGGATGACTGGATTCTGGAGCCGGAGGCGCCGTGGGAACGGGTCGGCTATGTGCCCAACGTCGTGTTCTGCTGCGGCGCCGTGCCGGAGGATGATGGCACGGTCAAAATTTACTGGGGCGCGGCGGATACGGTGATGTGTGTCGGTGAGGCCTCTATTGAGGCGCTGGTGGATATGTGCCTTCGGCGCGGCAGACCGCCGTTGCCTTAATGTTTGAGGACTGGGGACTAAGTAAACCGGTGATTGGTGAAGGGATATTACAGACTACGAATCACGAATCTTCGCTTTTGCTTATACTGTATGGGGGTTCAGAGAGCCTTTTGCACCTTGCCGGAACGCAGACAGCGGGTGCAGACGCGAACGGAACGTACACTTCCCTCGACCCTGGCGCGAACCTTGTGGAGATTCGGCAGGAACCGGCGGCGCGTCGTATTGTGGGCATGGCTGACATTATTGCCGGCCATGGGTCCCTTGCCGCATATATCACAACGTCTTGCCATGGCGAATCTCCTTGAACTGTTTTGATGATGATGCCGTGAAAGGGGGCGCACTTTAATCGAAGCGGGACGATAACTCAATTATCTTTGTGCGGGTCCTCCGGTGGCTGAATTTCGTCCAGTATCAGCTTGTATTCAATGGCATCCACCAGGGCTTGGTAGCTGGCATCAATGATATTGGTTGACACGCCCACCGTACCCCATTTACGTTGGCCGTCGGTGGACTCGATCAACACACGCACGACAGCCTCGGTGGCCTTGGTGGTGGTGAGTACCCTGACCTTGTAGTCAATCAGCCGCATGGTCTTCAGCGAAGGATAAAAATCCTTCAGGGCAGCCCTGAGGGCTCGATCGATGGCATTCACCGGGCCGTTGCCAAGTGAGGCCGTATGGGCGAATTTGCCTCCAACAGTGACCATAACCGTCGCCTCTGCCTGCGGCTTTCCCTCATGCCCATGTTTATCATCGATAACCCGGTAGCCTTCCAGTTCAAAATAATGGCTGAATTGTTTCAGCGCCTTCAGGAACAGCAGATGAAAGCTGCCCTCGGCGCCCTCAAAGGCATAACCCATATCCTCCAGTTGTTTGACATGGGCCACGATGTCTGCAACAACCGGGTCATTGGCATCCAGTTTTTCACCCAGCCGCATTTCCGCTGTCTTGAAGATAACATTGCTGCGTCCGGCCTGATCGGAAACCATTACTCGTTGCCGGTTGCCAACCAACTCCGGATAGATGTGTTCATACAGAACGGATGCCTTGCGGATGGCTGATACATGAATGCCGCCCTTGTGGGAAAAGGCATGCTGGCCGACATAGGGTTGGTGACGCCAGGGCAGGCGATTAGCCATCTCGTTGACATAGGCGGACAAGGACCTGAGACCCTTAAGCTGTTCAGCGCCAATGCCGCAATCCAGTCCCATCTTCAGACACAGATTCGGTATGACGGAGACAAGATTGGCATTACCACAACGCTCGCCAATGCCGTTGATGGTTCCCTGCACATGACTGGCGCCGATGCGCGCCGCCGCAATCGTATTGGCTACAGCGAGCTCACAATCATTATGGGCATGGATGCCGATTGTCGTCTCCGGAAATTTCTTCAATACGTCGGAAACCACCTTGGCCACAAGGAAGGGGATATTGCCACCGTTCGTATCACACAACACCAGGGCGTCAGCTCCCGCGGAAACCGTAGCCTCAAGCACCTGCATGGCGTATTCGGGATTGGCCTTGAAACCATCAAAAAAATGTTCGGCATCGAAAAATACAATTGGGAAATGCCGTTTGAGATGTTCAATGGAGTCGTGAATCAGATCCAGGTTTTCGGAAAGTTCAATACCCAGGGCCTTTTGCACATGCAGAACCCAGCTCTTGCCAAAGATACATGCGGCGTCAGCTCCGCTGGCGACCAGTTTGGCCAGGCCCTTGTCCTCACAGGCCTTTTCCCCCGGGTGCGCCGTAGAGCCAAAGGCCGCCAACCGGCTGTGCTGCCAGGAACGGTTCCGCATCAATTCAAAAAAACGGTCGTCCTTGGGACTGGCTCCGGGCCAGCCGCCCTCGATATAGTCCATGCCGAAATCGGCCAGCCGATGCGCAATGCGCATTTTGTCCTCAGCTGAAAAGTTAATGCCGGCGGTCTGTGAACCGTCCCTCAATGTGGTATCCAGCAACTGGATACGGCGAGATGCGTTCATGCGGGTTAATGCTGCAGCAATTTTAGTTTAAGGTATAGCCATGTATTCCTGTCTGTTGCGGCCGGTTTCGACCGTGCAGGGCGTGGGCCCGGCAATGGAACGCCGACTTGTATCTCGTGATATCCGTTGCCTGGGCGATCTGTTGCTGCACCTGCCCAAGTCCTATGTCGATGACAGGGTCACCATCGATATCCATGGACTCAGGGTGGGTCTGGAGGCGCGTACGCGGGCCAGGGTCATGGATGTAGAGGGGAGGGGGAGCGGCAGGAGACGGCAGGTGCTGGTGCATCTTGTGGATGACCATGGCGACAGACTGATCCTGAGATTTTTTCATTCGGGATTTCTGATGCGCGATACCCGCTTGAAGCCCGGACGCTGGCTTTCGATCCGGGGTATGCCCGAACGCCGGGGCGGCGTTTGGCAGATGATTCATCCGCAATGGCTTCCGGAGGAACAGCATCAAGATGGCTGGCAGACTGAATATTCAAGCCTGGCCGGTCTCGGCAGCCAGCGGATCAGAACGATACTCCATCATCTCCTTGATGCCCTTCCCGTCACGGCGAAAAGCCCTCTGGATGCTCTGCTACCTGACTATCCAGAGTTGAAGAGGGCCATGACCCTTCTGCATCAGCCCGGACTTGCGAGTCCGCACGGCAGGGAAATGAGCCTGGCCTTTGAGCGGCTGCAACTTGAGGAACTCCTGGTCTATCTGCGCCTGATGATGAAGAAAAAGGAGATGGCGCAGATTCCCGCAGCGAGATTCGTTCCGGGATCGATGACCCCTCGATTCATAGAATCCCTTCCGTTCAATCTGACGTCAGGCCAGCGGCAGGTATGGGCCGAAATTCAGAGTGATCTTGCCAGCGGCCGGCGAATGCACCGGCTATTGCAGGGCGATGTCGGCGCAGGCAAGACCCTGGTGGCGGCGCTCTGCATGCTGACGGCCTGCGAGAACGGCGTGCAAAGCGCCATCATGGCGCCTACCGAGGTCCTGGCAGTGCAGCATGCGGAAACCCTGAGCGCGTTTTTCCACCCTTTTGGCATTAAGGTGCATCTAATGC
>CAZQZF010000002.1:0-26547 GCA_964597745.1 uncultured Zetaproteobacteria bacterium | reverse complement strand
CCGGGCAGACATTGCATCTACAACTGATTACGCCGGTTCGGTTCAAACATCAGGGCCATTTTGTCACGCCGGATACGCTGACGCTGGAGCTATGGATCAGGGCACTGCGGCGCAGGTTGATCAGTCTGGCCGCATCATGGGGCGATGAATCCGCCATGCGGCAATTATGCGCGGTGGATGAAGCGGGAGAATGGTGCGCCCCCGACCTTCGCTGGCAGGAAACAGAGCGTTATTCCAGCCGCCAGAAAACATCGATGAAAATTGGCGGCGTGGTTGGCGCCTTTGACCTCACAGCAGCTCAAGCGCACCATCTCTGGCCGATGCTATGGCTGGGTCAATGGACGCATATCGGCAAAATGACCACGATGGGCATGGGCCGGTATGAGATGATGGCACTGAAGCAGGAGGAAGCGGGATGAAGAAGAATGATTTACTTGATGCATCCAGCAGGGTTGCCTTATCTGCCTTACTGCATGACATGGGGAAATTCTCCGAACGCGCCCGTATCAACCCGGTAAATAAAGAAAATTTGGAGATTAACAAGCAGCTTTACTGCCCTCATCGAAAGGCATTTACCGATGCAACAGGCCGGTTTACACATATTCATGCTGCCTATACAGCTATTTCCATGGATCTGATTGAACACCATCTTCCTGATCTGGTTGGTGAGGATATGCTTCCATTTCCAGCGTGGAAAAGCCCTGATGTCGCCGACTCCATGATCAATGCTGCTGCCAAGCATCACAAACCAGAAACATTTTTGCAGTGGATTGTGGCGACAGCGGATCGAATCGCCTCTGGTTTTGAGCGGGAGGAGTTTGAAGCCTATAATGTAGCAGAAGAGAAAACATCAACCGGACGGAATCATTATACCGCCAGGCAGCTGACCCTTTTTGAACAGATTCATTGGCAGCAAAAAACAGAAGAAGTCAAAGCAGATTTAAAGTGGCGTCATCCGCTGAAACCCATGAGTGCAAAGCAAATGTTTCCTGTCAAGGCAGATGAGTGCGAAAGCAACCATAATAACCAGGCACAGAGTGAGTACCGGCAACTTTGGGATAGCTTTACAGAGGCATTGAAAACTATTCCGGCATCACATCGAAAGAACTGGTCATTATGGTTGGATCACTTTGACTCCCTTTGGGCAGCATTTACTCATGCGATTCCTTCAGCGACTGCTGGAAACACAAAACCTGAAGTTTCCCTGTATGATCACTCCCGAACTACGTCTGCTCTTGCTACGGCTTTATGGCGGTATCACCACGATAAGCAGATGGATCAGGATTCCGCCATTGATGCGATGCAGAGTAGGCATGATTGGGATGAGAAAAAACTATTAATTGTGATGGGCGATTTTTTCGGCATCCAGGAATTTATTTTTGCTACGGGGGGAGAAACTCAGCGCAATGCAGCCAAGCTGATGCGCGGGCGTTCATTCCATGTATCCCTGTTAACGGAATGCGTTGCACTTAAGGTCTTGGAAAGCCTGCAGCTTCCGCCAACCAGTCAGGTTATCAATGCGGCTGGAAAGTTTCTCATTGTTGCTCCAAACAGTGAGGCAACGCTGAAAAAACTTCAATTAGTACAGCAGGAAGTTGATCAGTGGTTTTTGGAACACACCTATGGCCAGTCGGGTATCGGGCTGGCTTGGGAGTCAGCGTGCTGTAATGACTTTCTGAATAAAAGAAAAGACAGAGAAGCGCCCTTCAAACTATTGATTAGCTGCCTGTTTCACAAGTTGGAAGAGATGAAAACAAAACGATATTCGCTTTGTTGCGAGCATGCCCCCAAGCCTGTTTTTGACAGCTTCCTGGATGCGTTTGATGCGGACAAGGGCGTGTGCGCTATTGATGGCCGTTCTCCGGCTATTGAAGAAATAGAACCCGGTGCTGGAAAATATGCATCACGGCTTGCTGCTGATCAGATTCGGATCGGACGGTGGCTGGGGCACTATGCCAGACTGCTGCTAACGACAGAAAACCCCAACCACCATACGCTCAAGCTTAATCTGTTTGGTTACTGGGCAAGTTTCACTGGTGACGAGGATGCAACAGGGAAATTCGGCGCATGGGCGAAAGAAGGAAAGTTGCGGCGAGCATGGGATTATGCTCTGCCTGCTGATATGGACAGCACTCTTTTTTCAGGCTATGCCCGGCGAAATATTGATGCTTATATCCCCCTGTGTGGTGCGTTGAATGCATGGGACAAAGATCGTTACGAGGGGTTGGACAAGATATCAGAATGGGATGCGCTTGCGCCCAAGACCTTTGAGCATATCGCAAGGGATGATTTATGGGTTGATGAATCAGGAAAGTGGAAAGGCAGCGACGCGTTAATGGTGCTCAAGGGAGATGTGGATAATTTAGGGGCCATTTTTGAAAAGGGTCTGGAGCGACCGACCTTTGCTAAGTGGGCATCGCTATCTCGTCAAATGAATGCTTTCTTTGCTGTTTATTTGCCGATGCTGTGTCAGGAAAAGTATCCAAGCACCTATACAGTCTTCGCTGGCGGGGATGATTTTTTTCTGATCGGCCCATGGAAGAGCACTGTGAAATTGATTAGAGAAATAGAGCGGAAATTTTCGCGCTATGTAGCAGACAATCATGACATCCATTTTTCAGCAGGGCTGGTGATGACCAAGCCGGGACTGCCTGTGCATCAGCTTGGAGAAATAGCGGAGACTGCACTGGATGCATCCAAGCTATATGAAGGTAAGAATGCCATTACTATATTTGGTGAAACTGCGAGCTGGAAAGAGTTTGAAGTGTTGTGGCGCTGTTTCGATGATATCCAAAACATTGGCGAGAAATATAGTTTAAGCACAGGCTACCTTTACCGCTTACAGGAACTGGCGAACATGTCAGAAAACCTCAAATCGGAACATCCAAACATCGAAAATGCGATTTGGCAGGCATGGTTCGCCTACCGAAGTTGGAGAATGTTGGAACGCACCCGTGGACTTAACAATGATGAACGTAAGCAGCGCATGGTTGAACTGGCAAAAGTATTGAAAGAGCCGATTCATCTATTTGGAAGCAAGTTTCGGGTGCCACTTTTTTTGCACCTTTATCACGAACGGTATTAAGGAGAAAGTATGTATAATCCACGAACAAATCCCCGTAGCGGCAGCCGCAGTCATCAAGAACCGCGAACCCTAGATGTCAACATTTGCTTTAAAAATGATAGAGGGAATATCCCATCTAACCTATTTGATACTACAGCCAGGAAAGCGGCAAAAAAAGTTGCTGATGTTAAACGCGAAATGAATAAAGGCACCCAAGTCCGTCGTTTTTATGATGAACTGGTGATGTGGGAAGAAAAGGTTCGGCAAAATCCGGAACGATTTGATGAGTATTTACCCTTTATTCGGATGCTCAAGGCCAAAGCCGCCTATGCCAAAGGTCGCAAACTGGTTGATACTGTTTTTGTTGAGTTATTGGAACAAATTATTGATTCAGTGCACGGCCTTAGTGATTTAAGGACTGCCAAATTATTTTTTGAAGCGTTTCTGGGATTTTACAAGGTTGAAAAGGGAGATTGATCATGAAACTGGATAGAATCTCAAAAATAAACGGAATCATTGAACTGGTCTCAGGGCTCCATATTGGCAGTGGCAATACTGAGATGCATATTGGAGGTACGGATAACCCGGTCATCAAAAACCCTGTCAGCAATCAGCCATATATCCCCGGTTCCAGTATCAAGGGCAAGATGCGCAGCCTGATGGAATGGCATGCAGGCGTGGTTGGTATGACAAACGGCAAACCTCTTGGCATTGATCATATCCACAAATTGGATGGCAACAGAGCTCAGGGTATCGAGATATTGCGACTTTTTGGCTATTCGCCAACCGGATCCAATATGGATGAGAATTTGGTCAGGGAAATTGGCCCAACCCGCCTGGCTTTCTGGGATTGTGCTCTTGATGCGATGTGGGTCAGGGAGATGGATGATAAAAACCTGCTGCTCACTGAAACCAAGATGGAAAATACTATTGATCGTATCAAAGGAACAGCGGAGAATCCAAGGAACACCGAGCGTGTTCCTGGCGGAGCAAGATTCAGGTTTCAGTTGAGTCTGAAGGTGGTTGACAGTGAGGATTTACTTAAACCGATTTTTCGTGGGCTCAAACTGATTGAATTGACTGGCTTGGGAGGATCGTTGTCTCGCGGCTATGGGAAAATCGCTTTTCGTAGTCTGCAAATAGATGGACAATCCATTCAGGAAAGACTGGAACGGGTGAAACTGTAGTTGTGACCATGGCGCCACTCACTATGCGTATTCAGCCGCGATCTGCATTTGGCGGAAGCATTCGCGGGGATACGTTGTTTGGGCAACTGTGCTGGATAATCCGGCACAGGTTTGGTGAAGACAGACTTCGGACATTGCTACAGGGCTACACAGAGGGAAAACCGTTTCTGGTTGTTTCCGATGCATTTCCCGCCGGGTTCCTTCCGAAACCGGCATGGCCGCTGTATCGCTATGATGATGTACCCGATGCAGATAGAAAGCAGGTAAAGAAACGCCAATGGTTGCCGAAGTCCAATTTCATTTTACCTGTTCGGGAATGGTTGCGTGTTTGTAAAAGTGAAACGGAGATTGCAGGTACACCGCTATGGCAGGAAAAAGCGCAACCCCATAATACCATCAACCGATTAAGCGGTACCACGGGAACTGACCTTTTTGCGCCATACCAAATGCCCCAATATTGGCCGGTGCAAGGCATGCTGTTGGAAATCTATCTTTGTTTTGATGTTAATCGAATTGGTCAGGAAGAGATCGAGATGATGATTGAGGATATAGGAACCAGTGGCTATGGTCGAGATACTAGCATTGGCCTAGGGAAATTTGAGCTATTGAAAAAAGATTCCGCTACATGGCCTGAACAGGAAAAAGCCAATGCCTGGATGACGCTTGCTCCCTGCGCATCACAGGGGCTATCCCTTGATGCTGAACACTGCTGGTATCAGCCATTCACTCGCTTTGGCAGACATGGCGACATGGCTGTGCATACAGGACGACCCTTCAAATCTCCCGTCTTGTTGGTTGACACAGGTGCGGTACTGACCCCGAACAAATATCAGGAAAGTCTGTTTGTCGGCCATGGCCTAGGAGGCGATGGCAGCCTTTCCCGGGCAATTCCTGAAACGGTACAACAGGGTTATACCCCTGTGTTGGCCATTCATCTGGAAGTGGACGCATGAGTGGCATTCCTGAAACACGGCAAGTGTTGATCACTTCACTTTCTCCCGTGCATATGGGAACGGATGAAGATTATGCTCCCACAAATTATGTCATTGAAGGCGATATATTGTATGAATTTGATCATAGAGCACTGTCTTCGTTGCCTGATGATACGCGCAAGAAATTAGCGTCAATGCTGGAAGGTAAGGCCAGTGGCCGAATGCTGATGCGCGTGCAGGCATTGTTTTTTGAGCACAGGAAGCAATTGATTCCTCACGCGATAAACCAGACACGGGTGAGTCATGGCGTGGCCGAACTTTATCGAAGTAAAATTGGTCAGGCGGCGCACAGGGAATCGGGCGGAAGAACTGTGCAGAACAAACTGGAAATCGAAAGAGTCTTCTATAATCCCCTGAATCGCCATCCCATATTGCCGGGGTCTGGTTTGAAGGGCGCTATCCGAACAGCATTGTTGAATAGCATCAATCATGGGCAACAGGCTGAAAGAGGCGAACGTAACAGAGATCTACAACAAAGACTGTTTCAGTACTCCATGAAGGAAATTTTCAAAGACCCAATGAGACTGGTTCAGGTTGGTGATTGCGCCGGACAGGACAAGCAGAACATGACACAGACAGAAGTCCTGTTTGCCGTCAATCGCAGGAAAAAGGCAGGAGACAATATCAAGTCACAAGCGGAAAAAGCGGGATTGTATCAATTATTGGAGACCGTAACGCCATTTCACGTACGCGCCTATACTGGACAAATTGGCATCAGTAATCCTGGAGGAGTACTGGAGCATCAGAAAATAAAGCTTCCAGAGTATCGTTTTAGCTTTGAAGATATTGCCATCGCCTGTAATCATTTTTACAGCCCAATATGGGATATGGAAACAAAACTGTTAAGCGGTAGAGGACTTCTCGATCAGGAATGGAGAAAAGCAACATTGGCCTTGTTGCAACAGGCTTCTGTACAAATGCTATTAAAAAATAACAAGGCATTTTTATTGCGCGTCGGAAGGCATAGCGGTGCGGAATCAGTTACGCTCAATGGTGTGCGCAATATCAAGATTATGCAGGGGCGCGACAAGCAACCTTTATGGGAGAAACAGGCAAAAACTGTCTGGCTGGCTGCGAGCAGTCAGGATGAACAAAAGAGGTTGCGCCCCTTTGGGTGGTTGTTGGTGGAAATGGCAGAAGGTAATGAAGTATTGCCTGAAATCTTGGCACCGAAAATTAAGCAGTCGATTCGGAATAAGGAACACAGTTCGCATCCGGAGATTCAGCAAGGCCTACCCCCCGCTGAAATTGCCCGCCAACGAATGCGTCAGAAAAACAGGATGCCTATAGCGCAAGAACGGAAAGACAAGATGAAACAAGGTCATCTACAAAAGAAACCTAAGGGGCAACTAACCAGGCATCATTCTGCTTCCTCTGATGCATTAAAGGCTTTGCAGGAAAAATTCAATAGAGGTAAAAAATGAGCGCCCTTTGAAAGTCATGTATTACCTTTCCGAGAGTGATGTCTGAGCAGGCGTAAGGAGAAATAAAATGCAGGCAGTAAAATTGAGAGTCAATATCAGGACGGCATTGTGGCCAAGGGGAGAGGTAGGAAGAGGAAATCGAAGTATTTGGTTATGAACGAAAATAAAGAAAAGGATCGATCAGATGAAAGTCTATTGTCATTCCTCGAATCTCTGGATGGAAAGGATTATCCGCGAAAATCCATGCAGGAAATTATGGCCTACATTCATGCAGAACGGGATAGTTGGGAAGATGATTTGGATCAAATAAATCATAAGGGCAAGAAGAACTCCGATGTATAAATACGAAACCATTATTTGCTGGAGCAAAGAAGATAATGCATTTATTGCTGAGGTGCCGGAGTTGCCCGGTTGCATGGCACATGGCGCAAGCGGCAGTGAAGCACGCAATAATATCCATCAGGCCATGGCATTGTGGTTCTCCAGCGCACGCGAAGATGATGTTGAAGTTCCAGCCCCGCATGAGCGTCGCCTGATGTATGGATAAGGAGAAAATCATGCAGGCTGCTGTTTCACAATATGTGTGCGATATACAACAGGCTGCGGCAGTTTGCAGACACCGGGGTTCTGATTGAGTGATAAGATGTTCAGCAAACGCTTCCATCGTCGTGTCGTAATTACCCGGCATGCCATTGCACGGATGCAGGAGCGAGGAATCCATAAAGGTGAACTGTTGGCGTTGATTGAAGGTGGAACCGTGAAGGAAAAAGATAAGCAGCATTTCTGGATTTATCATGCGTTTGCCCATCGTCATGATAATTTGATGTGTGCCGCCGCAGTACAAGAAGAAAATCTGGTGATCAAGACCGTCATGATCCGTTGGGAGCTAATAACATGAAAATTACCTATGATGATAAGGAAGACCTGCTGTTTATCCGTTTTAACGATAAACCCATCATTCGGGACATCTCCTATGGCTGGAATATGGTGGCGGGAATAACGGAAGATGGCCTTGGTCAGATCACTATTTTGGATGCTGAAAAAGATGGCGTATTGCCTGTGGACGCACCGGAAGAGCTGTTACGGCATGCAGGTTAAGGAGAAAATCATGAAAGCCGCAGTTCCACAATATATGCGCGATATGCAACAGGCTGCGCCCGGTCATCGGTTTGGCATGTATTTCCCGATCTGGAATGAACAATGGGAAATGGTTAAGGATAAAAAAACTGATGCAATCAAAAAGGTGCTGGCACTGCATCCTGATGATCAACGGCAGCACTCTCTGGCACAACGGCAGCACTCTCTGGCACAACGGCAGCAGTTTCAGGCTTTGACATTAGGCGATTCTGTTTACTCTGAATATGCCATCGCCACGGCGCCTTTTGCGACAGGCATGGGCTACGAACACCCTCTGGAAAACGGCTTCGCATTCCTTAACCCCTATGGTCTTCCTTATCTGCCCGGTTCGTCGGTGAAAGGAGTAATGCTTCGTGCTGCTGAAGAACTGAAAGTTGATGTTGGCGTAGTGGACGAGTTGTTCGGCAGTAGATCAGACGATGACAGCCAGGGCGCATTGAACTTTTGGGATGTATTTCCGCAGGGTAAACTGGCTCTGGATATCATGACCCCGCACCATAGTGCGTATCTTCAGGAAGGAATCGCATCACCCCACGATTCTGAATCCCCTAATCCTATTCCTTTTCTTACGGTTGCTCCCGGTGCGCAGTTTGCCTTCCATGTTCAAATGATTCGCCCGACCGGCATTCTTGATTGGCAGGTCATGCTGAAACAATGTTTTGAGCACGTTTTTGACTGGCTGGGGTTTGGTTCCAAGACAGCAGTCGGCTATGGGGCGATGGCGGTGGATGAGCAAGCGCAGCAAGAGGAGGAAGCAGTTCGCGAGGCAGTCTGTGAGCAACAAAAACAGGTATCGGCAGAGAGAGAGCAGGCTGCTCGCCTGGCAGCAATGACACCCGGTCAACGGGAGTTGGCACTGCTGCATCAATCTGAATCGCGTTGGGGCAATAACGGGACTTTCCTTCAGGATATGGAACAATACTTGGAGGAACATGACATGATCATGCCAGAGGTGGCAAGTTATCTGTGCGACTGGATGGAGAAAAAGTACAGGGGAATCATGGCCAATCCCGATGCGGTGATGGGCAAGAAGCATAAGCCGAAGTTCAAGCAACGGCCAAAAAAGATTGCCAAAGCACTATCCGAAAAACGCAGTTAATACCTTGCGCCTAACCCCCGCTCAGCAACAGCATATCCGCGAGGCCGTTCAGGAAATCTTTGGCGCAGGCGCTTGCGTTTATCTGTTTGGCTCGCGTGTGGATGATGCGAAGCGGGGCGGTGATATTGATCTTTATCTGGAAGTGGATGACACCTCCGACTGGTTCCAGCGCAAGCTCAGGCTGGCTGTAGCCCTGCAGCGACGGCTCGGTGAGCAAAAGATTGATCTGCTGCTGCATCGGCGGGGCAAGCCGTTGGAAACCATCATGAAAGTTGCCATTGAGACGGGAGTGGAACTATGACTCATATGCGGAAATTGTTGGCGGAGGCGCTGGAGCAATGCACGCGGCTGGCTCAGCATCTGCAATGGTCGCTGCAACGGATGGCATCCATTTTTCCTCTGGATGGTCGAAATACAGGCGTGCTTTCCCCGGAAGAGCTGGAGCGTGTTGACGCCTTCTGTATGCGTTTCGGTAAATTGCAGGATATGCTGGGGCGGCAGTTGTTCCGCGGTCTGCTGACGGTTGAACAGGAGGAGGCTGTCTCGATGCTGGATTGCCTCCATGCTATGGAAAAACGCAGGCTAATCGACAACAGTGAGCAGTGGATTGAAACCCGGCTGCTTCGGAACCGGCTGGCGCACGATTATCCGCTTAATGATGAAGATCGCGCTCAGGCGCTGAACAGTATTTATGATTATGCACAGACATTGCTGATAGTGCTTGAATCTGTACGAAACTATATAGCGACAAAGAAACTTCTGTGAACTATATCGTCAGTCTTTGTGGCACCAGTTGTATCACCAACAGGGCCGATCCGGAGGTGCGCAGGCTTTGCAATCAATACAGTAATGCTGCCAGTTCTTTGCCAATTCCTGTTAACCACCGTCAACAGATCGTCCGGCACCTGCAGAATCGCCGCGATAGCATGCTGCGCATGAGCGTGGAGGAGGCGAAACAGGCAAGCGCTGAAATCAATGCACTGATGTATTTTTACCGTGATCAACCGAATCTTGGAAAACAGGATCAGCATATCCTGCTGCACACAGATACATGGTTGGGAAAGGAGGCCGCGGATGCCGTACAAGCGTGGCTTCGGCAATCGGGGCTGTGTGTGGAAGAGCAAACCTTTGAGGGATTGCGCACCGATTCCATGCCTCATTTTAGGCGTGCGCTTGCAAATATTGCACGCTGGTGCGCAAAAGATCTTCCTCAATCAGGCTATCACATTGTGTTCAACCTCACCGGTGGTTTCAAGAGTATTCAGGGGTTTATGCAAACACTGGGGGCATTCTATGCAGATGAGCGCATCTATATCTTTGAATCGGGTAATGAGCTATTACGAATCCCCCGCCTGCCCGTTTATCTGGATGCGCTGAAAGAGGTGCGTGAGCATCTAAAGGGCTTCCGCAGCCTTGACCTTGGACTTGATATCTTGCCTTCTGAGGTCCCGGAGCTCTATCGTCTGGAGATTGACGGCGATGTTTGTCTGTCAGACTGGGGAGAACTGGTCTGGAATCAATCAAAAGCGAAATTATATGAAGACTCTATTTTACCCGCGTTGGCGGATACTTACCGGTTTTCATGCGGCTTTGAGCGTGATGTGAATGGGCTGCAACCGGAACGCAAACGAATTGTGAATGAACGGATGGATGAACTTGCCAGGTATTTTTATGATAAAACGAATCCGCGATCACTCAATTTCAAACGGCTGAAGGGTGATCCGCACCCCCCCTGCACGCACGAATTGTATGCCTGGTCGGATCTGGGCGCGAAACGAATATTTGGTTATTTTGAGCGTGACTGTTTTGTTGTTGACCAGTTGGGAAAACACCTGTGAACATATCGGAAGGCAAGACATCTTCCCGTATATGGTTTGT
Organism: uncultured Zetaproteobacteria bacterium; assembly: GCA_964597745.1. Taxonomy (GTDB): domain Bacteria; phylum Pseudomonadota; class Zetaproteobacteria; order Mariprofundales; family Mariprofundaceae; genus CAYLYU01. Next base: position 15,766 of record CAZQZF010000002.1, on the reverse strand, counting down.
CACTCGGCATCCCGGAGCTCAGCAGTGGTTGTGTCTGCAGGGAATGGAGGCAGATGAAATCCGCGCCCATCTGGATACGAGTGAGGTGCAGCCGGGCGATACTGTTATCGGTTCATTGCCGGTGCATCTTGCAGCCGCCGTATGTGAGCGTGGAGCGCGCTATATCAATCTTTCACTGGATCTGCCACGAGAGCTTCGCGGCAGGGAATTGACAATGGATGACATGATTCGCTGCCATGCGCGGCTGGAGGAATTTCAGGTACGGAAAACGGCTGTTAACTAAGAAATAGCGCAGACTACCTCATGCATATTTGCATTTGAAATGCAAATATGCATAGAGTATGGCTATGAAAGGATATATTCCCCGTAATATTGAATCTGTTGTCCGCCGGGCTGTAGCAGAGTTCCCTGTTCTGGTGCTGACCGGACCGCGCCAGTCAGGCAAGACAACGCTGCTTAAACGGATGTTCGGCCATGACTACGCCTACGTTTCGCTGGAGCCGCCCGATGTGCGTCAGGCTGCGGCGGCAGACCCAAGAGGTTTTTTGGCCATGTATCCGGCACCGGTGATTTTCGATGAGGTACAATACGCGCCAGGACTGCTTCCTTATATCAAAGAACAGGTGGATGCGGACAGGGATCATGCGGGGCGTTACCTGCTGACCGGTTCACAAAATCTTCTTCTCACACAGCAAATTTCTGAATCACTGGCGGGTCGCGCCGCCATGCTGACACTTTTGCCCCTTTCCCTCAGGGAATTGAAACAAACCGGGCCTGTCCGGTTTCCGTGGGAAGGCGCATCGACTGGTCAGGCATCTAAACCTTTTACTGGCAATGAACTCTGGCGCAACGTGCTGCGTGGCGGCTATCCTGAACTGGCAGCATCGCCTGAAAGGGATGTTTCCCTGTGGTTTTCCGCTTATGTGCAAACCTATCTGGAGCGTGATGTACGCAACCTGCGTCAGATTGGCGATTTAACACAGTTTCAAACCTTTCTTCGCGCACTGGCTGCACACAATGCCCAGTTGCTCAACCTTTCCGATCTTGCGCGTGATCTTGGCATTGCAGTCAATACGATCAAGGCATGGATATCCGTGCTGGAGGCGACTTACCAGATTTTTATATTGCGCCCCTATCATGCCAATGTGGGCAAACGCCTGGTTAAACGACCGAAAGTCTATTTCATGGATACGGGCATCCTCTGTTATCTGATTGGGTTACGTGATCCCCTCCATGCCGCAGCCGGGCCTATGGGTGGAGCGCTGATGGAAAACGTCGTTCTGGCCGAAATCGTCAAGCATTATATGCACCGGGGCGAACGGCCTCCTGTCTGGTTCTGGCGTACGGCAGCAGGGTGCGAGGTGGATATCATCATCGAATCAGACGGCAGGCTGCATCCTGTTGAAATTAAACTATCCAGTACGCCCAAACCGGCTTATGCCAGAGGCATCCATGAATTTTCAGCACTCTTTGGAGCACTGGTTGCACCCGGCTATGTGATTCATCCCGGTGATGTGCGCCTGCCTCTGGGCGGCGGCGTGACAGCACTGCCTCTGGCTGATCTGGTGGCATGAAATCCACCTGCCACCTCTGCCTGGTTTCCGATCAGCCAACACCGAATATCACGCCGCTGCTGGATGCCTCATTTCAACCGAAAGAAGTGATCCTCCTGACCAGCCCGGAAAAGAAGTTGCAGGCTGAGCGTCTCAAGCTGGTGATTCAGCCATGCGGCGTACGCGTATCTATCTGGCCGATTGATGATGCCATGGATGTGGAGCATATCCGAGATCGGGTATTTGAACTGTTGGAGCAACATGAGGGCAGCATCGCTTTAAATGCCACTGGCGGCACCAAGCCGATGAGTATTGCGGCTTACGAGGTGTTTCGCGGACTCGGATTGCCGATTTTTTATGTCCACCCTGACAAGGATCGCGTTATCTGGATGCATCCGTCCGATAGAAAGGCATTCGACATCGAGGATAGAATTCGTCTGCCGCAATTCCTGCAAGCGCATGGCGTGCAGAGCAAGACAATGAATCGCACTGCCATGCCCAAACATTTGCGCCAATTAACCCGAACCTTGATCAGTGAGATTGACCGCTTCACCGCACCGCTTGGAACACTGAATTATCTGGCCTATCAGGCGCATCCAACGCTACAGACATCTGTCCCCAAAGATAAACGGCGCTGGAAAGAATTGGGTGATTTAATGGGGCTGTTTGCAGCGGAAAATCTGCTTGAGGTCGCTGGTGATCAGGTGCGATTCCGGGATGAGGATGCCCGCTTTTTTGTCAATGGCGGTTGGCTGGAGCATCATGTTTTTTCCGTGATCCATCACATGCGCAGCGTCAACCCGCATATCCATGACCTGGCTCAGGGATTGAACGTGGTGCGCGGTGAGGTATGCAATGAACTTGATGTCGTTTTTTTGTGTGATAACAGATTGCATCTGATTGAGTGCAAGACAAAACAGTTCAAACAGGGCGGCTCGGATGCAGTGTACAAGCTTGATGCATTAACCGATGCCCTGGGCGGTTTGCGCGCCGCATCCATGCTGGTCAGTTTCCAAAAGCTTGGAAAACATGACAGAAATCGGGCAAGCGAGGCCCGGATTGCTGTCTGCACGGGCCGTGACATCCGGCATTTGGATGAAAAGATTCGACGCTGGATTCAACATCAAGGAGAGGTTCGGAATCAACCATTATGCCTGTAGGTATTCGACATCGAAAACTGTCGCCATGGCTGCCTGTTCGATCTCTTCGCGGGTGTAGGCTGTCCCTGAACCGATCAGATTATCGCCGACAATGTAATATGTATCACCTTCGATCAACACCCTGACCAACCCCGCTTGCTGGGCATTGTAAAAATCTGCAATTGCCATCTGCAACATGAAACCCCACCTCTTAGCCTGCACTATTCATAAATACTGCCGCGCCCTTGCTTGTTCCTTTGCCCGCACCGAATCCCTCGTTGGTCGCCCGTATGCACGGCTACGCACTCCTTCCTCGGAATCCGTTACGAACAAAGGCCCTGCGCGATCATCACGGCGATTCATGAATAGTGCAGGTTAGGATAGTCCCCGAATTATATCATCTTCATTGGTTCATGATCACATTCACAAGCTTGCGGTCATATATATCCATTACCAATAGATGGTACAGGTGGGGAGCGAAACCTCATTGAGCCGTTGCAAGTGCCGCATATGGACGGTAGCGTTCGGAAAAAGTAAATAAAAAGCAGGTAATGAGGTAGGACAGAGTATGCCTTTGGCGACAGAACAGAAGAATGAAATTATTGAGAAATTTAAGTTGCGTGACGGCGATACAGGTTCGCCTGAGGTGCAGGTTGCCCTGCTTACGGCGCGCATTACCCATTTAGGCGGGCATTTTAAGGTGAATCACAAGGATCACCACTCACGGCGTGGGCTGCTAAAGATGGTAGGTACTCGCCGTAATCTCCTGAGATATCTTAAGGCCAAGGATTTTGACCGCTATCGCAGTTTGATAGAAAGATTGGGTTTGCGGCACTAATATTCTTTCGTGTCTGGCGATTGCTTAACGCCACCCTGCTTCGATTCATGTTCCCGATTATTTTTACTGATGAGTTTGGAATAGCTCATTATGCTCATTATCATGTCCATGGACGGACGTTTTACAACCCCCAACCCGACCAAAGCCGGAACCCAACAAGGTTGGATCACGGAGAACGCTGAGATACATGGAGAACAAAGGCCAAAACTTTTACCGCAAAGGACGCAGAGGTTCGCAGAGGAGATCAAAAGCTCCCTTGTCTTTCCTCTCTTTTCTTCCTCTGCGCCCTCCGCCTGCCTGTGCGTGAACGCACGCAGACAGGCGGTGAATAATTTCTTGTGCGTTTTGCATCAGATTTCACGGGTTAGAGACTAATTAACAAGAGGATAAATAATGTTTAATATCAAGACAAAATCGGCTGCTGTTGGCGGCCGGGATCTGACAATTGAAACCGGAAGAATTGCCCGGCAGGCGGATGGCGCGGTCTATATACGATACGGTGATGTTGTTTTGCTGGCCACGGCTTGTGCCGCAAAGCAACCCCTGCAGGGCGCAAATTTTATGCCGTTGACGGTTCATTATCAGGAAAAGACCTATGCCGCGGGCCGTTTTCTTGGCGGTTTTTTCAAGCGTGAGGGCCGCCCCTCCAAAAAGGAGGTCCTTACATCAAGATTGATCGATCGGCCCTTGCGGCCCCTGTTTCCCAAGGGTTATTTCCATGAAACTCAGGTGATCGCCACGGTGATCTCCGCGGATGAAGAGAACAATCCGGATATTGTCGCCATCAATGGCGCTTCCGCCGCCCTGGCCATCTCGGGAATTCCTGTCCAAAAGACGATTGCCGCCTCGCGGGTGGGTTACATTGATGGTGAGTTTGTGCTGAATCCTACCTATGAGCAGATGGAAGCCTCGGCGCTGGACCTGATCATCGCCGGTACGAAAGACGCCGTACTCATGGTCGAATCCGAGGCCAAAGAGCTTTCCGAGAAGGTTATGCTGGATGCCGTAATGTTCGGCCATGCCGGTTTTCAGCCTGTGATTACCGCCATTGACGCCCTGGCCGCCGAAGTTGGCAAGGCAGCCATGGAGGTCGAGCTTGCCGGTAACGAACAGGCCCAGCAGTTGGTTGATCAGACCTTTGAGACAGCTGTGCGCGAGGTCTATGCTATTACGGACAAGCAGGAGCGCTCAACAGATCTTGATGCATTGCGCCTGCGGGCTCAGGAACAGTTGGCCGGTGAAGATGGGGAGTTTGAGGCCAATGATGTCTCCCAGGCCATAAAGAATCTGGAAAAGCGTGTTGTCCGGCGCTCCATTATTGAGGGCAAGCCCAGAATTGATGGTCGTTCGACCAATGAGGTTCGGACTATTGATTGCCAAACCACTGTACTCCCCCGCACCCATGGATCTGCCCTGTTTACGCGTGGCGAGACCCAGGCGCTTGTCACCGTGACCCTGGGAACAGAATCTGACAGGCAGATGATTGAGAACCTGGAGGGTGTTTCCAAACAGCGCTTCATGTTGCATTATAACTTTCTGCCGTTTTGCGTGGGCGAAGTGCGGCGCCTTGGCTCACCCGGCAGGCGTGAGATTGGCCATGGAAAACTGGCAAAACGCGCTATTGAGGCGGTGCTTCCGAGTGAAGAGGATTTTGGCTATACCATTCGCGCCGTCTCGGAGATCACGGAGTCCAATGGCTCTTCATCCATGGCGACGGTATGTGGCGCTTCACTAGCGCTGATGGATGCCGGCGTTCCGGTCAAGCGACCGGTAGCAGGCATTGCCATGGGACTTATTCTTGAAGATGACGGGTTTGCCGTTCTCTCCGATATCCTTGGTGATGAGGATCATCTTGGGGATATGGATTTCAAGGTGGCCGGGACCAGCGAAGGCGTAACCACGCTGCAACTGGATATCAAGATCTCGGGATTGACCAGTGAGATCATGGCCAAGGCGCTGGATCAGGCAAAAGAGGGTCGGATGCATATCCTGTCCGAGATGGCCAAGGCTATTAGTACACCGCGTCCGGAGATGTCCAAACACGCGCCCCGATTGTTCAGCATCAAGATCAAAACCGATAAAATCCGGGAGGTAATTGGACCGGGAGGCAAGGTTATTCGTGGCATTGTGGACGAGACAGGCGCGAAGATCGATATTGATGACGACGGTACGGTCCATATCTTTGCGGTGACCGAGGCGGCCGGAGCCGAGGCTCGCCGGCGTATCGAGGAGATCGTTTCCGAGGTTGAAGTCGGAAGAGTTTATACAGGCAAGGTTGTCAAGATTATGGACTTTGGGGCCTTTGTGAAGATTACCCCCAGCTCGGATGGACTAGTGCATATCTCACAGATCGCCCCCCACCGGGTCAACAAGGTTTCTGATGAGTTGTCCGAGGGGCAGGAAGTTCGCGTTAAGGTGCTGGATGTGGACAGAAATGGCAGGATCCGTCTCTCCATGAAGGCCCTGATGGAGAATGACGCCGCTGAATAATAGATCTTCTTAACTTTAGAATATCTTATCACCATCCCGGACTAGTTTAGCCTGAACTATTCATGAATCGCATTCCTCTGTGCCTCTGCGGCAAACAGTTATTTTCGCAATGAATAGCCGGAACACCCTCCATGAGACACAGGTTCCGGGCGGTCCCCTGGTTATCAGTCAGTTCATGCCCGATGTTCAGACAGTCAGTCTCGGTATGTGGGTTGATGCGGGAAGCCGGGATGAGGATTCAGAGCAAGCTGGCATTTCTCATGCGCTTGAACACATGCTGTTTAAGGGAACGGAGCAGCACGATGCCAAGGGAATAAGTCTCCGGATGGACAACCTCGGTGGTCATGTCAATGCGTTTACCACGCATGAACGGACCTGTTTCCATTCACATTGTCTCTTTGAAGACTGGCCTGAAGCACTCGATCTGCTAACTGAACTATTGCTCTCGGCAACCATTCCGGTCATCGAATGGCAGCGGGAACGCGGAGTAATTTTTTCCGAGATGCATCTGCTTGAAGATTCCCCTGAAGAGTGGCTCATGGACCGGCATTTTCAGGCGCTTTTTCCGGATCAGAAGATCGGCTTGCCCGTGCTCGGCAATCCGGATGCCCTGATGCGAATGACTCAAGAGGATCTGCTCGGTTATCTGCAGTCAACTTACCGGCCGCCGCGCCTGCTGGTTGCGGCCGCCGGTCGCATCGAACACAATGAGTTAGTTCAGGTCCTGACGAGCCTTGACTGGCCTCGGGCCAGGACAAAACCGATGCGTGGCAAGCCCAATCGCCATCATGGGATGCAAACCCTGATTCGGGAGATTGAGCAGGCGTATTTTTCAATATCATTTCCCGGGATTCATGCCGCTTCCCGGCAAAGGCCCATTGCCTGGCTGGCCAACCAGATGCTTGGCGGGGGTATGAGCTCATACCTGTTTCAGGAGGTGCGTGAGAAGCGGGGCCTGGCCTATTCAATAGGATCGCAGGTTTCCAGTTTCAGTGATACGGGCATATGGACGGTTTACGGCGCAACGGAGCCTGAACGGTTGAGAGAGAGTATGGATGTGATTGAACAGACCATCAACAAATTCATCGAACAGGGGCCGGCCCAGGAAGAATTCATCAGGGCAAAGAAGCAGTTGCAAATCCAGATAAGGATGGGAATGGATTCAGTCGAGCAGAATATGTTCCGCCTTGGCGCCCGTTTTGATGAGATGGAGGTTCGACCGCTGTCATACTGGATCGATGCCCTGGAAAAAGTTGATTATCATGAACTTCGCGCCTGGGCCGGAAAGCAATTGAAGGAGCAGCCCATGTGGAGTTTCTGTGGATCCGAAAAAACCTTGAAGAGCATACGGGTAGGTTGAAATGACTGTTTACGAGACCGTTAAAGAAGATATTGCCATTGTTTTTGATCGAGATCCCGCCGCCCGTTCAAGATGGGAGATCCTGACCTGTTATCCGGGCTTGCATGCCATATGGTTTCACAGAGTCTCTCATTGGCTCTGGATTCGCCATTGCCGGTGGTTGGGCAGGCTTCTTTCACACCTCGCACGCTGGTTCACCGGCATTGAAATTCACCCTGGCGCCATGATTGGCAGAAGGTTTTTTATCGATCATGGCATGGGCGTTGTCATTGGCGAAACAACCGAGATAGAAGATGATGTAACCCTGTATCACGGCGTGACCCTGGGGGGAACCACCAAAGAAAAGGAAAAGCGGCATCCCACACTGAAGGAGGGAGTCATTGTTGGCGCCGGCGCCAAGGTTCTGGGCGCTATCACCATTGGCGAACATTCAAGGATCGGCGCCAATTCGGTGGTGTTTCGCAACGTCCCGCCGCATTCAACCGTCGTTGGTATACCGGGTTGCGTTGTGGGGGCGGCGGAGACCATTGTTGATGGGAGAGTCAACCTTGATCACCATTTAATGCCCGATCCCATTGCCCGCGCCATTGAGCATATGCTGCATCTTATTGATGATGTTAATACTCGTGTGGACGAGTTCCAGGGGCATTCCGGGCAACCTGATGAGGAGAGACAATCCGGAGCCCAGCAGGACATACAGAAAGAGCACAGGGCGCTTGAACGGTTCCTGGGCGGCGGTGGTATTTAAACCCATTGCCTTTGACTTTATTCGTGTCTATTTGCGTTCATTCGCGGTTCGATATTGCCCTGTCTGGCTCCGGCTACGTTGGGTTAGGGAATATCTTTATAATCCTAGAAAAAGCAGTTGGCCGCACACACATAGCGCAAGTTCTTGATTCGCCTGGCTATATGAAAAAAGTGCTCATCACCAATAAGGTGACGACGCATTTTTTCATTACGCCCTTCAAATCACAAAAAGGCAGGACAGCCGTTTGGACGGCTGCAAGCCGCCCGAAGGGTGAGGGGCACGGATGCCCCGAATCAATACCTTCCACTCTGCACGCACTTCCAACTGCTTTTTCTAGGATAATAGTTGACTAAAACAATCAGGTATATAGGATCATCTTGTATGCCCGTTCTACATCTAGATGTAGAAAACAGGAGGTTTTTATGCGTTTGACCACAAGGGGCCAATATGCTGTATCCGCCATGGTTGATTTATCCAGGCATCAGACCAATGGTCCTGTAGCATTGTCGAAAATATCCCAGCGGCAATACATTTCATTATCGTATCTTGAGCAGCTCTTTCGCCGCATACGTGAAAACGGGCTGGTGACCTCCACCCGTGGACCCGGGGGCGGCTATCTGCTGAGCCGCCCGGCCGCCGAGATTTCAGTTGCCGATGTTATCCGTGCCGTAGATGAGCCCATACGGACAACCGTGTGCCGGGATGCCATGCCTGGCTGCCGCAATGGCAAACGCTGTTCCACGCATGATTTGTGGATATCCCTTCGGGAACATATATTCAGGTTTCTGGATGTGGTCAGTCTCGAAGAAGTATGTCAGGGCAAGGTAGGCTTGGGGGATATTGAGCTTGCTCCGGTCGAAAATTATTGTTCCGAAAGTAGTGTGTCCGAAAATTCGGGCTAGGATCTTGCAACGCTATCTGGATCATAATGCCACCTGTCCAATACTGGAAGAATCAGCGGTACAATTGATTGCTGCCGCCAGACAGACCCCTGGAAATGCCTCCAGTATCCATTGGGCGGGGCGGGCTGCCCGCCGATTAATCGATGATGCCAGGGATCGCCTGGCTCAATTTGTCCACACTGAAGCCGCATCCATTGTGTTTACATCGGGCGGGACCGAGGCGAATAATATCGCCATTCAGGGATGGCTGGCGGATAAGCCATGCGGGCGGATCGTGGTTTCAGCCATTGAACACCCGTCGGTGCTGAAACCCGTGCAGCGTCTGGCTGATTCCGGCTGGGAGGTTGTAACCATCATGCCTTCCGGAAACGGCGTGATTCCAGTTGACGCAGTTGCCGATGCGCTGACGCCGGATACGCGGCTGACGTGTCTGATGGCGGCCAATAACGAGACCGGCGCCATTCAGCCGGTCGCGGAGGTCGGGGCATTATGTCGTGATCAATCCATACCCCTGCTGGTTGACGCCGTTCAGGCGCTTGGAAAGATACCGGTAGATCTGTCCGTCTGGGGCGCCGATTTTGTCTCCTTTTCCGCACATAAGATTGGCGGTCCCAAGGGTGTCGGCGCCCTGGTTATACGCCGCGGCAGAAAGCTCATGGAACTGGCCCCCGGCGGCGGTCAGGAGCGAGGCAGACGTTCGGGAACGGAAAATGTAGCCGGCATTGCCGGCTTTGCCGCCGCCCTTGGCATAATCGATTTCTCCGCCCTGAAATCGATCAGAGATGCCTTTGAAAAACGCCTCCATAAACGCATTCAGGATGCAAGAATTTTTTCAGAGGAGGTCGAACGCCTGGCCAATACCAGCATGTTTAGCGTGCCCGGTCTGGATGGTGAAACGCTGTTGATGCAACTGGACCTTGCCGGTTTTGCCCTGGCCTCCGGCTCCGCCTGTTCATCGGGCAAGCGCGATCCCTCGCATGTTTTGATGGCCATGGGCCTAACACCTGAGATTGCAGGGAGTAGCGTAAGGCTCAGCCTTGGACCGGAAAATTCGCTGGATGACGTGTTAGCCCTGGTTGATGAGTTGTGCGCCATACGTCAGCGTCTGCAAATCATGGCCGGCGCGGGTTAGGAGATTGAAAATTGAATAAGCATTCTGAACCTGATATTGAATTGACCAATGCCGCCATGCGGCAGCTCCGCCGCAGTGTAAAGGCGCATGACTGCAACGGCGTGCGGATTTCCGTCAGGGAGGCGGGTTGCTCAGGTCTGGAATACGTGATGGAGTACGCTGAAGCCCCGGCCGACAATGATTATATCAAGACCTGTGACGGGTTTTCCGTCTATATCGATGCCGAGTCATACCGGAAGGCATTGGCCGGCCTGAGGCTCGATTATCAGGAGGATGCGCTTTCGTCAGGATTTGTGTTCAGCAATCCGAATAAAAAGGGTGAATGTGGCTGTGGCATGTCCTTTACTGTTTAATTAGAAACCGCAGCTGCGGTTTCCAGGAGTATAGTGACGAGGAGGGAATCATGAACTATGTTTTACTTTCGGTGTCCGGTCGTGACCGGCCTGGTATTGTCCGGGACCTGTCCGAGTCCCTGCTTCATCTGAATGCCAATATTGAAGATTCATCCATGACGACCCTGAGGGGAAGTTTTGTGATGATGCTGATTGTGCGTCTAACCAAAGGTTCCGGTATCAGCGGCCTAAGGGCGTCACTTGCCGGGCTGGAGCAGCGGACCGGTCTCACCGTACAATCCAGACCGCTGACGGATGAAGAAGTCTCCTCCAGGGGCCCCGAACCGAATTGTATGGTGACCGTCAGCGGGGCCGACAGGCCGGGCATTGTCCATGCCGTGACCGCGGCCATGGCGGAAGCAGGCAGCTCGATTGTAGATCTGTCCACCCGCACGGTGTCTGACGGTGATGAGGAAGAGAAATACACAATGGTCCTGGAAGTTGCAACCGCCGAGTCAATGAATGAACTCCAGGCCCGTCTGGCCGGAGTCGCCAGAGCCATCAATGTCGATATTGAGGCGCATCCCCTGGAAACCAGCGTTCTTTAACCTTTTACGGGTAGGCTAAGGAGCTATGCTGAAAATCCTGCGTCTTCCGGACCCAAGATTACGTTTTTCAGCTCAGCCGGTCAGCCGGTTTGATAGGAATCTTGAGGGCTTTATGGGTGATCTGGATGGCCTGATGCGCCAGCCTCCCGGTGGCGTCGGCATTGCCGCCCCGCAGGTGGGCAGCGGAATTCGCGCCATTGCCATTGATTGTTCCCTGTCAAAACGCCCGTGCCGTAACCACGGCCCGTTATATCTAATCAATCCCGAGATGACTACATTTGAGGGAGATGAGGTCCTGGGCAGGGAGGGTTGTCTATCCGTACCGGACTGGGTGGGTCTGGTGCCGAGGGCAAGCCGCATTCATGTTCTCTACCGGGATCTGACAGGCGGGAGCCATGATCTGGAAGCGAGGGGGTTTGAGGCCAGGGTCATTCAGCATGAAGTAGATCACCTCGATGGCATCCTGTTTCTCGATCGCATGCTTTCGACGAATGATCTGGTTCGGCGGATGCGATAATCTGACTAATAATTTTCTCGCAGAGGCGCAAAGATCGCAAAGGAAAGGCGTTAATCTCTATGGGTTCAATTCCCCGTAGCTTGCTGCGGGGAAATTTAAGATGTTGAAAAAAAGCATATATACGGAAGAAGAAACATGAGAGGCGAACCACGAATGGACGCGAATACACGCGAATGTTAAAAACAAAACCAGAATCAATCCTATATGCCTTTGAGCTTTATTCATGTCTATTCGCGTTCATTCGTGGTTCAAAGGGTTTTGGTTCCGGCTTTGTCGGGTTGGGTTCATGCAGCAATGATTGATTTCCGGCAAGACTGGATAATTGATGACTACCGAACAAGAGGACAGTGCGAGACAATGATAAGGAGGAAAAACATGAAGAAAAAAATCTATTCAATAGCTGTGCTGGCAGGTATGGCGCTGATAGGGGCGCAAGGCGCGTTTGCGGATGTAACGGCGGTTTACAAGATGACCTCGCCGGACGGCCATGCTATGCAAACCATCCGGTATGTGGACAAGCAGCATGTCCGTATCGATATGAAGAGTGGCGCCAACAATATGAGCATGCTGAAACTGGGCGACAAGGTTTATTCTATCACTGGCAAAGTGGTTCAGGATATGAGTCAGCTGGCTGATATGATGGCGGCTATGGGCAGAGGCGGGAAAGGCAGCCATGTCACGCATGCAACGGAGAGCCAGATTAAGTACGAGGATACCGGTCGGACTGAAACCATCGCTGGAATTGAGGGCAAGGTGTATCGATTTGTAGAACGGGGAAAGCAACATGAAGTCGTACTTGGCCCGAATCAGGATTTGAAGGATGCGGTATCGGGACTGATGGAAGTCACCAAAGCAACAATGGGGATGATGTCCGATGAAAATCCTGCGAATCAGCTACCAAAGGATGCATCCATGAAAAACATGGCTATGTTGCGTCTGGATGATGGTGTGCGATTGCAGTCCATGGATACACATGCCATCCCCGGCTCCATGTTTGAACTGCCGGCCAAGCCACAACAAATGGGGGGAATGGGCAAATTAATGCAGGGCATTAGCAGGCGGTAAAAGCGGGGTCGCGCAAAGCCGCGAAGCACGCAAAGACAAGATGAACGGATATGGTTCTAAACTTGGCGATCTTTGCGTCTTGGCGAGAGAAAAACAATAAAGGAGAATATGAATGAGCAGGCAATCACATGAAGTGGACTATAAAATAATCGGTCACGATATGCAGATGGTTGAGGTGGAACTGGACCCCGGCGAGACGGTGATCGCCGAAGCCGGGGCCATGACCTATATGGAGGAGGGCATCTCGTTTGAGGCGAAGATGGGCGATGGGTCATCAGCGGAGAGCGGTCTGTTCGGCAAGCTGTTGAACGCCGGAAAACGAGCCATCACCGGCGAATCATTGTTCATGACCCATTTTACACACAACGGCAGCGGCAAGAGCCATGTCTCTTTTGCCGCGCCCTATCCCGGTTCCATCATCCCCATTGACCTGTCCACGATTGGCGGGGAACTGCTGTGCCAGAAGGATGCCTTTTTATGCGCCGCGCTGGGCACGAAACTGGATATTGCCTTTACCAAACGGATGGGCGTCGGTTTCTTCGGTGGCGAGGGTTTTATTTTACAAAAGATGAACGGCGACGGCATGGTGTTCATTCACGCCGGGGGCACGGTGATTGAAAAGGAATTGCACGGTGAAACACTGCGCGTTGATACCGGGTGTCTGGTGGCTTTTCAACCATCCATTGACTACGACATCGAGCGGGCGGGGAATCTCAAGAGCATGGTGTTCGGCGGCGAGGGTTTGTTTATGGCTACCTTGCAAGGCTACGGCAAGGTATGGCTGCAAAGCCTGCCATTCTCACGTATGGCCGATCGTATTCTGTCCAGCGCCCCGGCTCACGGCGGCAGTGATAAGGGAGAAGGCTCGGTGCTGGGAGGCATCGGGAGGCTTATTGACGGGTGACTCTGAAACACAACTTGCATCGCAATGGAGATCATGGGGAGAAAAGCATGATATTCAATATAAAACGATCGGGGGTGTCGATGTTTGCCATAATCTTATCTGCATTCGCGATGGTGCCAACAGTGCAGGCGGAAGACAATACAGGGCAAGGTTTCAATACCCTCTTTATCCTCGATGCCTCGGGCAGCATGTGGGGGCAGATCAATGGAAAACCCAAGATCGCCATCGCCAAGGAGGTGATGACCAAACTGGCGCCTGAATTACCGGATAATAGCCGCATTGGTCTGATTGCCTACGGGCACCGACGCAAGGGCGATTGCAATGATGTGGAAACACTGGTGAAGCTAGGCGGGAATCACAAACAAGCTGTGCTGGGCGCAGTGAAGGGATTGAATGCCAAGGGTAAAACACCCTTGACCCGTTCGGTGAACCAGGCCATCGGGCTGTTGCGCGCCGAAGAAGACGCCTCGACTGTCGTGCTTGTCAGTGATGGCATCGAAAGCTGCGGCGGCGACCCCTGCGCGGCGGTGAAAGCGGCCAAGACATCCGGTGTCAAATTCATCCTGCACACGGTCGGTTTTGGCCTCAGCAAGAAAGAGAGTGCGCAGCTGCAATGCATGGCCAAGGCCGGTGGCGGTCAGTATTTTCAGGCCAATAATGCCGAGGAGCTGCTGAAGTCCGCTCGCAAGGCGGTGAAATCCAAAGGGCCGGGAATACTCAAGCTGACACTACGAAGCAATGGCAAACCCGTGAATGCCTGGGTGAAACTTGTCGGACAAGGTTCTATCGGTTTGACTGAGCTTACCAGCGATGCGGGTGTGAAACCGGGACATATTTGGCACTTGCAGCCCGGCACCTATAAACTTGAAACCTATCCGGCAGGACTGCATGGCGTGTCGCCAATGGTTGTGAGCGGCATCAAGATCGATTCGGGCAAGACGGTAACGAAGGCGCTTGATTTCAATCAATCCACCTTGCATTTGATTGCGACCAATAACGGCAAGCCGGTAGTCGTCCAAATCAATCTGAAGAATCTGGCGTCCGGAAAGACCGTATTTGACACGGCCACCTATTCCACATTCACCATGCGTGGTGTCAAAACGCCCTATGATGTCAAGGTATTGCCGGGGAAATACCGGTTAACGGCACAGATTCCAAAGTCATCCATCCCCCCGTTCAGCGAGGATATCAATCTCACATCAGCGGGTAAAATCGTGGAAAAAACAGTTCGTTTTGAGTCGGGAACATTGCGGGTAACTGCGGAGGTCAACAAAACCCCGGCCAAGGCCGAGATCTATGTAACACAGGTTGGAGATAAAAAACATATATTCGAGACCATGCCGTATATCGGCGCTAATACGCCTCTGGAGATTAAACTGGCGGCGGGCAGATACGATCTCCATATCAGCCCAATGGGTATAGAAGGTGTGGGTGAACGGGTTGTTAAAGGCATTGAGGTCAAGGCTGATGGCGTTGCCAATGAGGTTGTTTCTTTTGATGCGGCATTGACGGTGCCGGTTTATGTCCAGCACCTTGGTGCCGGAGAGTGGACGTCATGGGATTCCAGCGAGGGTGCAATGGGCTTGCTGGATGCCAGTGGAGGAAAGTATATCGGGTTTTATAATCAAGAAGATCATGGTCGTTTGCTGTTGCAACGAAAGGGCGACGATATGACTGGTTACTGGGTTGAAAACAGTTCGCATCAGCAATGTGCATCCGAACGCGATGGGAGCCGCTATTGGGGGCGAATCAAATGGAAATTTGATCGCGGGTTCAATACATTTTCCGGCACCTGGAGTTATTGTGATGCCGATCCTGCCGCCGGGAACGGCTGGCATGGTAAACGCAATGCGCTCAAATCAGTGACTACCCATGCCTGAGGCACGAAACAGGGCGCCAACGGCATGGAACAGGATACGGATCGTCGCTGGAATGATTTTCGTGATTTTGTACCGGCAACGGCAAACCCTGCTATATGCCAAAATGCCTGCCAGGACGATGTGCGGTGCAAGGCCTGGACCTATCCTGCACTATTCATGAATCGTCGTGATGATTGATTCAGGGAATGGCCACAAAAGACTTGACCACTTTAGATTTATCATTGATATTTGAAACTGTGAATTTCAATAAACAAAGATATAACATGTTTATTCATGAATAAAATGGACTATATTCCGC
>CAZQZF010000001.1:9102-29174 GCA_964597745.1 uncultured Zetaproteobacteria bacterium | reverse complement strand
AGGCTTGGCCTGACACACCAGAGGACGCAGAGGAAGAAAAGAGAGGAAAGACAAAGATGTTTTTGTTCTTATTTCCTCTGCGACCTCTGCGGTGGAAGTATTGGCCTTTGTTCTCCGTACATCCCTGTGTTCAATCCCATTTGGCTCCGGCTTCGCTGGGTCAGGCTATACATTCAGCAGATTCCTGGCCGGATATTCCAGAAATTCCTTGATGGTATTGAGGAAAAGTACGGCATCTTTGCCATCAATCAGACGGTGATCATAGGAGAGTGCGAGATACATCATCGGCCGAATCGTGATCTGGTCATTGACTACGACCGGCCGTTTCACGATACGGTGCATGCCGAGGATGGCGCTTTGCGGCGGGTTTAGAATGGGCGTGGACAATAGCGAACCAAACACGCCGCCGTTGGTTATCGAAAACGTTCCGCCCTTCAGATCGTCCGGAGTCAATCCCCCGTTGCGCGCCTTCCCGGCAAGCAAGGCGATACCGCGTTCAATGGAGGCCATATCCATGCCACCCGCATCACGCAGCACGGGCACCACAAGGCCCTTGACCGAGGCCACGGCAATGCCGATATTGAAATAATTCCGGTAGATTACGTCATCATCCTCAATGCACGCATTGATAACGGGATAGTCTCTCAATGCCTGGGTGCAGGCCAGGGTAAAAAAGGACATCAGCCCAAGATCCACGCCATGTCTGGCCTTGAACGCCTCCCTGAATTTACCACGCAGGTTCATGACCTCCTGCATATCCACCTCATTAAACGTGGTAAGGATAGCCGCCGTGTTCTGCGCCTGTTTCAACCGTTCGGCAATTCGTTTTCGCAACCTGCTCATCGGCGCCCGCTCTTCCAGATGCCCCCGAGGCGGAGAAATTTCTTCCTCCTCCATCACCGGCGGTTGTTGACCGGCTTCGGGCGCGGATACAATTTCCGGTCTGGATGGAGGCGATTCTTCAGGAACCGGTTCCTCCCTCTTTTCCGTTACCGGCGGTGTGTTATTGGCCTCGGCGGGCCTTTCCTCGACAATTCCGATCACCTCTCCCGGCGTGACCATGTCACCCGCCTGTTTGCGCAACTCCGTCAAGATACCGGCATCAAGGGCCGTAATTTCCATTGTGATCTTGTCACTTTCAATTTCAGCGAGCACATCATCCACCTCCACCGGATCCCCCTGCTGTTTAAGCCAGTGCGCCAAAGTCGCTTCGGATTCGGATTCACCCAGACTTGGAACTTTGATTTCGATGGTCACTGCATTTTCCTCATTATACCAGTATATTGGTTTCGATATCCTGGGACAGGGCCGCCTCGATCAGGGAGCGTTGCCGTTCCTGGTGCCGCTTCAAAGATCCCACGGCCGGCGCCGCCGATGCCTCGCGGGCGACAAGCAAGATCCGCTGATTCGGTAACAAACAACGCCGGATACTGCTGTTGATCTCTAACCATGCCCCCTGATTTTCCGGCTCTTCCTGAACCCACAGGATCTGATTGGCTGCCTGATAGGACATTGCCTGCTGCTTGAAGAGATCTGAGGGAAAGGGGTAGAGCTGTTCAATGCGAACGATGCCGATATCATCCAGCGCCCTCTTACGGCGCTCCGCCAGCAAATCATAGTACACCTTGCCGGAACAGAGAATCAGGCGCCTGCAGCCGGATGTCTGAAGCGGATCAATCTCGGGTATGAGAGTTCTGAATGACCCGCCAGTCAAATCATCCAGGCTTGAAAAGGAGAGCCTCTGACGCAACAGACTCTTCGGACCCATCATGATCAGGGGCTTACGCATCTTGATCAGCAGTTGACGGCGCAACAGGTGAAACAACTGTGCCGGAGTTGAGGGATAAACAACCTGCATATTATCCTCGGCGCATAGTTGCAGGTATCGTTCAAGACGGGCTGAGGAGTGTTCGGCCCCCTGGCCTTCATAGCCATGCGGAAGCCAGAGCACCAGACCGCTCATACGCCGCCACTTCGATTCGGATGATGATATAAACTGATCCACCACCACCTGCGCATTGTTGGCAAAATCACCGTATTGCGCCTCCCAGATGACCAGGGCGCGCGGCTCGGCTAAGGAATACCCGTATTCAAAAGCCATGACCGCAAGTTCCGAAAGCATACTGTCCACTACCACAAAGTGGGCCAGATCACCCCGCTCCGTCTGCCTGAGCGGTACGAATTTCTTGCCGCTGTTCTGATCATAAACAACCGCATGGCGATGGAAGAAGGTGCCACGGCCTGTATCCTGGCCGGAGATACGCACCCAGCCGCCCTGGTTAAGCAACGTGGCATAGGCCATGGTCTCGGCGCAGCCCCAGTCAATGGGCGTCTTTCCAGCCATCATTCGCAACCGGGCGTCATAGATCTTTCGTATCTTTTCATGAAGGACAAAGCCGGCTGGAATGGCGTGAGCCTTTTGGGCCAGGCTGGCAAGCTGCTCAGCGCCAACGGAGGTCTCAGGCTCCGGCGCATCCTGTTTGATATATCCTTCCCAGCGCCCGTGCAGACTGTCAATCGGGGCGGGAGGGGGACGATCCTTGTCACGCCGAACCTTCTCAAGACAGCTGCGATACTCCCGCACCATAGCTTCCGATTCTTCTTTTGTAAGCAGCCCGTCCCTGATCAAGCGCTTCCGATAAAGCTCATGAACCGTTGGATGCTCACTGATCCTGCGATACATCACCGGCTGCGTCACGGAAGGCTCGTCCGCCTCGTTGTGGCCATGCCGTCGATAGCAGATGAGATCAAGCACCACGTCCTGCTTGAAATGATACCGAAATTCAACTGCCACAATGGCTGCCAGGGATACCGCCTCGGGATCATCGCCATTCACATGCAGGATGGGCGCCTGTACCATCTTGGCTACATCGGTGCTGTACAGGGTGGAGCGAGCATCGTAGGGATTGGTCGTAAAACCGATCTGATTGTTCACCACAATGTGAATCGTGCCTCCAGTCTTGAAGCCGCTCAGCTTGGAAAGATTGATGGATTCCGCTACCACGCCCTGACCGGCAAAGGCGGCATCACCATGCACGATTACGCTCATCACCTGATCCCGTCCATCATCGCGTCGACGGCGCTGGCGCGCCCGTACCGAGCCTTCAACCACGGGTGAGATGATCTCCAGATGCGAAGGATTAAAGGCCAGAGACAGATGCAGGACGCCGCCGGCCGTATGAATATCGGAGGAAAATCCCAGGTGGTATTTCACATCACCGGAGCCAAACGTAACGTCCTCAAATTGACGCCCCTCAAATTCAGCAAAGATATCCGATACCGACTTTCCAAGGATGTTTGCCAGAACATTGAGACGGCCGCGATGAGCCATGCCGAGATTGATCTCCTTGGCTCCGATCTCGCCTGATTTCTGAATCAGCGCATCGAGCAACGGAATGAGACTTTCTCCTCCTTCAATGGAAAATCGCTTCTGCCCGGTATAGCGGGTATGTAAAAAGCGTTCGAATTGCTCTGCCCGCATGGTGCGATTATAAATATGCCGGCGGGTATCCTCACCGTAATTCGGGGTAGACTGAATGGTTTCCAGGCGGGCCTGGAGCCAGTGTTTCTGCGCGGAATCCGCAATATGCATGAATTCGAGACCCACGCGACTGGAATAGGTTTTCCGCAGAATCTCCAGTATTTCACGCAACGGAAGCTGGGTGGGCGCCACCAGATCCCATGTCGGAAATTCTCTGTCCAGATCCGCTTCACTTAGCCCGTAATAATTCAGGTCCAGCTCTGGTATCTGTCTGGGTGGATGCAGCTTCAGGGGATCGAGATCGGCATGGGTGTATCCATGCACGCGGTAGGCGTGAATAAGGTAAAGCGTGCGAGACGGATACTCTACCCCGCCAATCTTGTAGGTCTTTTTTGTTTCTTTTCTGGAAGGGGGTTGAGCCATGCGCCGGCGTATCGCTCTGTGCGACAGATCCGCCGTCTCACCCTGAAGAGAAGAAAATCGCCGGACCCAGCCATCAGGTACGGAATCGGGATCACGGAGATACTCTTCATACAGGGCTTCAACATAACCGGCATTAACGCCTGAAAGATCGGCATCCAGCTCAAGCTGCTCAATGATCGAATCCCGCCGCCGGGATAATCGGGTCACGTTCCTGGAGGTTTTCACGGCTGCTTTATAGCTCAATTCCACCGGTAAAGCGATAGTTCAACCTTTTTCTGTGGCAACAAATATACAGGACATCTCGAATAACCCTTTGAGATGCCCGTGATGCATGGATACCGATCATCAAAATCGCGTTTTTGCGCTCGCGTACCGAAAAAACGGCAGAACTCTGGTTTTTCCGATATCCGGGGACAGGATATCCGGGGACAGTATATCTATTTATTGTATGCAGACCGGAGCGTCGCTAGTGTACTGATATGGCACGCATGGCAAGAGCAGTTATTCCGGGGATCCCCCATCATGTGACCCAGCGCGGCGTTCGTGGGATCGATGTCTTTCAGGAAGCGGAAGACTATGAGCTCTATCTGCAACTCTTATCTGAATTTTCCAGAAAGGCTGAAACAGAAGTCTGGGCCTATTGCCTGATGACGAACCATGTCCATCTGATCATGGTTCCTGAAAGCAAAGATGGTTTGCGTGCCGCCATAGGGGAAGCACACAGACGGTATACGAGGCATGTCAATTTCCATGAAGGATGCCGGGGCCATTTATGGCAGGAGCGTTTTCATTCGTTTGCAATGGATGAGCATCACCTCCTTGCTGCCGTGCGCTACGTGGAGATGAATCCGGTGCATGCCGGCATGGTTAGACAGGCGGAAGAGTATCCCTGGAGCAGTGCAAGGGCTCATTTGGCAGGCAGGGATGACAGGTTGGTGAAGGTGCAACCGATGCTGGATCGCGTATCCAACTGGCGGGAATATCTGGGCAGTGGACTCGATGATGGAATGGTGGAGACATTACGCCGGCATTCCCGCACCGGACGGCCGCTGGGGGATGACTCATTTCTGGATATGTCGGAGCAGGAACTCAGGAAAAAATTGAGACCAGGCCGACCGGGAAGGAAGAGAAAGGTTTGTAAATAGATATACTGTCCCCGGAATAGCGGTCAATAGCGGTCAGGTAGAGCACCCTATCCTTCGGATGCCAGTTGAGCCTCTTCCACCTTTCGGTCAGCACGTATGGAGACTACAACCATAATCGCCTCAACCAGGACCCACAGGGCAAGGAACAGGATAAAGCCGCCGATCACGGCCACGCTCCACTGCCCATGCGTGATCGCCTTGTAGACGCCGATGAACATGCCTGAAACGGTAGAAATCAGCACCAGTAGCATTGGCAAAAGCGTGTAGAGAATGGGCTTGCGCTTGCGGTACAGATAGATGGTAACGGTAAGCAGCGTCAGGGCGGCCATGATCTGATTGGTGGTCCCAAACAGGGTCCACATAAACAAACCGGCAGGCTTGCCGTTGACCTTGAAAAAGGCGAAAAACCCGATGGCCAGAACGGCAATGGCCGTAGCAAGATACCGGTTCCCCAGCGCCCGGATGCCAAGGGTCTCGCCGATCTCCTCAACATTGAACCGCAATAGCCTGGCCCCGGTATCCACGGAGGTCAGGGCAAAGGCCACCACCACGACCGAGATGAAGGCCTCGGACAGATTCAGTGGAATACCCAACTGGTGAACAAACTGGCCGGTGCCCTGGATGAAGACGCCGAGCTTCTGATGCAGGCCGGCCGCCTTGTCCCACGACCCGTAAAAATCCGAACACTCCGCCTGATTGGCAAAGGCCCCGGCCGTCGTCGCCATAACAGCCATCAGGGCCAGCAGAGATTCACCGATCATGCCGACATAACCGACCAACGGCGCATCCGTCTCCCTGTCCAGTTGTTTGGCCGTGGTGCCGCTGGCCACCAGGCCGTGAAACCCGGAAACAGCGCCGCAGGCGATAACGATAAACAGAAAAGGTATCATCGGCGGGGCGCCCTTCGGATGCGGATTGATGGCGGGCGCAACCCAACCAGGCGACAGGATGAAGAAGCCAATCAACATACCGAACAGGGCCAGATACAGGAGCAGCGAGTTCAGAAAATCACGCGGCTGCAACAACAGCCAGACTGGCAGCACGCTGGCGGCAAAGGCATAGACGAGCAGGCTCCAGCTCCAGGCATCGGGTGAAATGCCGGTAATCGGCATATTCAGACCGATCCAGGTAGTGATCAGCATCAACACGAAACCGGCGGCGATCAAAGGCCAGAGCGGCAGGCCGCGACGGTAGATTAGAAAACCGATGGCCATGGCAATCAACATCAGGGAATAGGTGGGAAACACCGCCTCGGGATGGGCCGTAGCCGGGATATGGGCCGGGTCCGGAGCGGCAAACAGACCGGAGATAACCAGCACGAAGACCCCCATGGCCAGGGCGACCAGGAAAAAGATTACCAGCAGAAAGAGCAGACGCGTGCGGGGACTGATGACATCCCTGGCAATGGTGCCAACACTCTGGGCCTTGAAACGAACGGAAAGCACCAGAGCGGAAAAGTCATGCACGGCGCCGACCATCAGGGTGCCCAGAACCACCCACAGCAGGGCCGGCACCCAGCCCCAGATCACGGCGATGGCGGGGCCAAGCATGGGCGCAAGCCCGGCGATCGATGCGAAATGGTGCCCGAAAAGAACGTATTTATTGGCCGGTACATAATCGACATCATCGCGCATGGCGTGGGCCGGCGTCTCCGCCTCATGCCGCAGGGCGAATACGCGCCTGGCCAGCACTCGCCTGGCATAAAAATGATAAAAAAGCGCATACAGGCCAAGCACCAAAGCGGCCATAATATTCGGCGGCACGTTTCCTCCTGTGTTATTAAGGTCCTAGTTAACCTGCCGGAATGCTAGCCTGCACCCGGTAATCTGAAAACAAACTAATTCATTGAATTTTCATCTCACAGGGAATAGGTTGTCGCCCATGACTCGCAAAACTTGGCGCCAGTCAGGCTGGAATACATGGTTTATCGCTCTATTTGTGTTTCAAATGGTGGCGGCTGGCTTTTGCGCCTTGTCGGCGAGCGCCCATGCTGCATCACTCGTTCATTCACCGGTGCAAACCGATTGTTCAAAGGGCATGTCCGGGCATGATGAGGGTCGGGCATCCGATCAGGTCTGTTCCCATTGCGATATGCCGGATCAGGCATATCAGAGCATAGCCGCCCCTCCGAACCACTCATCTGTTCTGATCGGGTTGGTTTTTCTTTCAGGGATGGATGTTGCGAAATCTGTTCCGTTCACCTTCAACAAATGGATCCTTGCACCCCCCAGAAGTTCTTCCCTTATTTACAACACCTCCCAACGCATCCGCGTTTGATACCCGCTTTCTGCTGATACCGCAGTTCGTTTGAACTGCGGCGTGCGCGCCCTTTCGAGGTTACGCACAAATCATTAAGCAGGAGGCGTATGCATATGCATGTCCCAATCAAAGTCCAGCCAAGGCTGGCGGTTTTGACCATTTTTCTAACACTCATATCGATAGGCTGGAATTCATCATCGGGAAGAGCTGAGGAATCCGTATTGAGCCTTGCCGAGGCCGAGCGGATTGCATTAAAAGTCAACCCTGGACTGGCAAGCATGGCAAGCCGCGCCAGGGCCATCGCCAAAATCCCGCCGCAGGTGGGAACGCTTCCCGATCCGCATCTTGCGTTTGATGCCGTCAATCTGCCGGCGGATACCTTTTCCACCACGCAGGAAAATATGACCCAACTGCGCGTGGGTCTATCGCAGGAAATACCCTTTCCCGGCAAACTCAGAACCAGGGAAGAAGCGGCGCGGTTCGAGGCGGAATCGGCTGGCTTTGATGTGAAGGAAACCCGCCTGAGATTGATTCGTAATGTGCATATTTCATGGTGGAACCTGTTCTATCTGGACCGGGCGCTGGAGATTATCGGACGTAACGAGAAGTTGCTCAGACAGTTCATCCGTATTGCCGAAACCAAATACAAGGTAGGAAAAGGATTGCAGCAGGATGTACTGCTGGCGCAGGTGGAACTTTCCAAGCTGCTGGATATCAATATCCAGCTCGTGGGCGCGCGCCGGGATGAAGAGGCGCGCATGAACGCCCTGATGAACCGCCCCACGCATATTGCCGTGCGCCTTCCGGGCAAGGTGGAAGAATCGCTGCCGCGGATGCCGGAGGAAACCAAGTTGCACCAGATCGCCCTGAAGGCCCGGCCACTGCTGGCCAGCCAGAGCGAGCGGATCAAGGCGGCCGAAAAGAGAGTGGATCTGGCCGAACTGGATTACTACCCGGACTTCAAGATCGGTGCGGGCTATGGCTTCCGTCAGGGTAACAATACGGGCCGCAACAACTCCCGAGCGGACTTTCTCACCATGGGCGTAAGCCTCAACCTGCCGCTTTACACCGGCACCAAACAGGATCGGGCGTTGGAGCAACGCAAGGCGGAAGTAGCGAAAGAGAACTTTTCGCTACAGGACATCAGAGAGGCGGTGTGGGCCGAGGCTTCAACCGCGCTTGCGGATTACAACAAGACGAAGGATCAGGCGTCCCTGTTCAAAACCGGCATCATCCCGCAGGCCAGCCAGACCGTAGCCTCCATGCTCGCCGGTTATCAGGTGAACAAGGTGGACTTTCTGAATCTCGTTCGTTCCCAGATCACGCTTTACAACTTTGAAACCCAATACTGGCGGGCGCTTACGAGTGCAAGGCAGAGCCTTGCACGTCTGGAAGCCGCCATTGGCAAAAAAATTAACCAGGAGATCACGCATGAATAAGAAGGCCATAGGCATTGCCATCGTTATGCTGGCGCTGGGAACGGGAGCAGGCTACTGGCTGGCATCCCGGCATACAGACATGTCCGCGAAGATGATCCATTCCGGGACTGAGTCCGGACAGAAGGTGAAGGCCGAACGCAAACCCCTGTTTTACCGAAATCCAATGAATCCGGGGGTTACTTCGCCCGTCCCGGCCAAGGACAACATGGGTATGGATTACGTTCCGGTCTATGCCGATGGGGGTCAGTCCGGTAGTGAACCCGCGGGCACGGTCAGAATCGACCCGGTGACCGTGCAGAACATCGGCGTACGCACGGCCAAGGCCGTTCGAAAAACCCTGACCCGCGAGGTGCAGAGCGTCGGTCGCGTGGATTATGACGAACAACTGATTACCCGCTTGCATCCCAAGACGAACGGCTGGATCGGCAAGCTGCATGTGGACGAGACCGGTGAACAGGTGAAGAAGGATCAAATCCTGTTGTCAATATATTCACCGCAACTCGTGTCCAGCCAGGAAGAATATCTGCTGGCCCTGAATAATATGGCAATTCTGAAGAACAGCCCTTTTCCCGATATCCGTCACGGCGCGGCTAATCTGCTGCGCTCCACCCGCGAGAGACTTGAGTTGCTGGACGTTCCCGAACATCAGATAAGGAAACTGGAAAAAACACACAAGGTAATGAAATTTCTACACATCCACTCGCCCTTCGACGGCGTTGTGGTCAACATCGGCGCCCGCGACGGGCAATATGTCACACCGCAAACCGAGCTCTACATGATCGCCAACCTGTCCAATGTATGGACCTATGTGGATGTCTACGAATATGAGATGCCGTGGATCAAGGTCGGAGATGAGGCCCATATGCGCCTTGCATCCCTGCCTGGAGAAACCTTTACCGGTAAAATAAAATATATATATCCATATATGAATGCCAAGACACGCACCATCAAGGTGCGCCTTGAATTTAAAAACCCCGGCATGAAGCTGAAGCCCGATATGTTCGCCGATATCAATATCCATGCCAGCAAGCAGGTAAATGCCATTGTCATTCCCAGTGAAGCTGTGCTGCGAACGGGAAGCCGCAACGTGGTGTTCGTGGTGCGAGGTCCCGGCAAGTACGAACCGCGTGATGTCAGGCTCGGTATCAGTTCGGGAGGACTGGTGCAAATCCTCGCCGGCGTGAAGAAAGGCGAAGATGTTGTGACTAGCGCCCAATTCCTCATCGATTCCGAATCCAAGCTGCGCGAGGCCGCCGCCAAGATGATGGAAGTAAAAAAGCCCACCGCGGCCAATCCACGCCCCGCCATGGACGAGGCCGCCAAGGACGTGAAGGACATGGATATGAAAGACATGGACATGCCCGGAATGCCAAAGAAAGGGAAAAACCATGAGTGATATGCCCTTCTCGGTACATCTGTGTCTCTGTGGTGAAGGAGTCCGGCCTTGATTCAGGCAATTATTGAAGGCTCGCTCAAAAACCGCTTCCTGGTTCTGATCGCCACGGGCTTTCTGCTCGCTGCCGGCTACTGGGCGGTGAAGAATACGCCGCTGGATGCAATTCCCGATCTGTCCGATGTACAGGTCATCGTGTTCACTGAGTATCCCGGACAGGCGCCGCAAGTGGTCGAGGATCAGGTCACTTATCCGTTGACCACCGCCATGCTGGCCGTACCGTTTGCCAAGGTGGTGCGCGGCTATTCGTTCTTCGGCTACTCCTTCGTTTACATCCTTTTCGAGGATGGCACGGATATGTACTGGGCCCGCTCACGCGTGCTGGAATATCTGAATTTCGTAAGCGGCAAGCTGCCTTCCAGCGTGAATCCCACGCTGGGCCCGGATGCCACGGGCGTCGGCTGGGTGTATGAATATGCGCTGGTGGACAAATCGGGCAGGCACGACCTCTCCCAGCTCCGTTCCATTCAGGACTGGTATCTCCGTTACCCGCTGCAAACCGTGGAGGGCGTATCCGAGGTCGCTTCCGTCGGTGGTTATGTCAAGCAGTATCAGGTGGAGGTGGATCCCAATACCCTGCTGGCCTATCACATTCCTCTATCCAGGGTAAAACGGGCGATCCAGCGCAGTAACAACGATGTCGGAGGCAGGCTCATCGAACGCGGCGAGACCGAATTCATGGTGCGCGGCCTGGGTTATATCAAATCGCTGGATGATTTGAGAAAAATCGCCGTGGGCGTGGATAAAAATGGTACGCCAATCCGCCTTCAGGATGTTGCCAGTATCCATCTGGGGCCGGAATTGCGCCGTGGCGTTGTCGATCTCAACGGCGAGGGCGAGGTGGCCGGTGGCGTCATTATCATGCGTTACGGGGCGAACGCCCTGGCCACCATCAAGGCCGTGAAGGCAAAACTGGAGGAACTCAAGGCAGGCCTGCCGGAAGGCGTGAAAATCGTACCGGTCTATGACCGCAGCAATCTGATCGAACGAGCGGTGGATAATCTTAAACATAAGCTACTGGAAGAATTCATTGTCGTTTCACTGATCTGCCTGCTGTTTTTGCTGCATGCGCGCTCGGCGCTTGTCGCCATTCTTTCCCTGCCGGTCGGCATCCTTATCGCCTTCATCATCATGCGATGGCAGGGACTCAACGCCAACATCATGAGCCTCGGCGGCATCGCCATCGCCATCGGCGCCATGATTGACGGTGCTATCGTCATGATCGAGAACACGCACAAACACCTGGAACAGGCGGTCAAGGACAAGGGAGGGGAGCTGGATGCCAGAGAACGCTGGCTTGCCGTGGGAACGGCGTCTCGCGAGGTGGGGCCGGCGTTGTTCTTCTCACTGCTCATCATTACTGTATCGTTCCTGCCGGTATTCACGCTTCAGGCTCAGGAAGGACGATTGTTTTCGCCACTGGCGTTCACTAAGTCTTACTCCATGGCCGGCGCCGCCATTTTGGCCGTGACCCTGGTGCCCGTTCTGATGGGCTATTTTATCCGTGGCAAAATTCCTCCGGAGAACAAAAACCCGGTGAACCGGTTCCTGTTCTTTATTCACAGGCCGGTGCTGGCCAAAGTCATCCAGTGGCGCTGGAAAAGCCTGATTGTAGCTACCTTGTTACTGGCCGCTACGGCATATCCGCTATCCAGAATCGGTAGTGAATTCATGCCTCCACTGGATGAGGGCGACGTGTTTTACATGCCCACGACCTTCCCCGGCATTTCCATCACCAAGGCCAAGGAACTCATGCAGCAGACAAACCGGATATTGAAATCCTTTCCGGAGGTGAAAACGGTGTTCGGCAAGGTGGGGCGCGTTGAGACCGCGACCGACCCGGCGCCCCTGTCCATGCTGGAAACAACCGTACGGCTCAAGCCCAGGGAGGGGTGGCCCGACCCTGAAAAGACGACTAAGGCGCTGATGCATGAAATGGATCAGGCCATCCGCTTCCCGGGCGTTGCCAATGCCTGGACCTATCCGATCAAGACGCGCATCGACATGCTTTCCACCGGTATCAAGACGCCCATCGGCATCAAGATTTCCGGGCCCGATCTGGCCGTGCTGGAAAGCAGTGTTAAAAAGATCGAGCAGGTGCTGAAAACAATGCCGGACACGCTCTCCGCCTTTGGCGATCGTACCGTAGGCGGTTATTATTTTGATTTCAACATCAACCGTGACGCTATCTCCCGCTACGGCCTGACCATCGCGGATGTGCAGGATATCATCCAGAGCGCTATTGGCGGCATCAACGTGACACAGACGGTAGAGGGGCTAGAGCGCTATCCGGTAAACCTGCGTTACCCGCGCGAATTGCGCGACAACCCCGAACAACTTGGGCGGGTGCTCATTCCGACCCCGACCGGAGCGCAAATACCACTATCCCAGTTGGCAACGATTACCACCCGGCGGGGACCGCCTTCAATCAAGTCGGAGAATGCCCGTCCCAACGCATGGATCTATGTGGATATCAAGACCTCGGACATCGGCGGCTATGTCGCCAGGGCCAAAAAGGTGATTGGTGAAAAGATAAAGTTGCCGCCCGGCTATACCCTCACATGGTCCGGACAGTTCGAGTATATGGAACGGGCCAATGAGCGCCTGCGGGTTGTCGTCCCCCTGGCCCTGTTTCTTATCTTTCTGCTGCTGTACCTGAATTTCGGTAACATCACCGCGCCATTGGTGGTGATGCTCTCCATTCCGTTTGCATTGATCGGCGGTTTCTGGCTGATGTACTGGCTCGGCTTTAATATGAGCGTGGCCGTGGCCGTGGGCTTTATTGCATTGGCCGGCGTGTCGGCCGAAATCGGCGTTCTGGTGCTCACGTTTATCGATCAGGAAGTCAGGAAATCACGCCACGACAAGGGGCGTGCACTGCAACCCGCGGAGATCATGGAGGCGGTGCTTGGCGGAACATCGCAACGGGTGCGGCCCATTGCCATGACCGCCACGGCCATCATCGCCGGCCTGCTGCCGATTATGTGGAGTTCCGGCACGGGTTCCGAGGTCATGCAACGCATCGCGGCGCCCATGGTTGGCGGCATGGTGACGGCCACGCTGCTGTGTCTGCTGGTGCTGCCCCTGATCTATGGCGTCATTCTACAATCCCAGGAGAAGTGGCGTGCGAAGCCAATGGAGCAAAATCCGTGAGCGGCATTTCAGGCTGATGTTACCGGGCCTGACTGTGTCCTGCGCATGGCTTCGACCTTGTTGCGCAAGCTGGAATGCACCGCGGCAAGCGATATGTACAGATGCCTGCGTATTAAGGGAAGGTGTTGAGTGATCAGGAGTATCATCGACGGCTCGCTGAAAAACAGCATGCTGGTGTTCATGGCCACGGGATTTCTGATCCTGGCCGGCATCTGGTCGGTGAAAAACATCTCGCTGGATGCCATCCCGGATCTCTCCGATGTGCAGGTCATCCTGTTCACCGAGTTTCCCGGCCAGGCTCCGCAGGTGGTGGAGGATCAGGTCACCTATCCGCTCACCACCACCATGCTGCAGGTTCCGGGCGCCAAACTGGTGCGCGGCTATTCCTTTTTTAATTTCTCCTTTGTTTATATTATCTTTGAAGAAGGCACGGATATGTACTGGGCGCGTTCACGCGTGCTGGAATATGCCAATGCCGCCGCGCAGAACCTGCCAGCCGGCGTTCAGCCCGTGCTGGGCCCGGATGCCACCGGCGTCGGCTGGATTTATCAATATGTGCTGGTGGACAGAACCGGAAAACATGATTTGGCCGAACTTCGCAGCCTCCAGGACTGGGTGCTCCGCTATCGCCTGGAGACAGTCAAAAATGTATCCGAGGTCGCCTCCGTGGGCGGTTTCGTCAAACAGTATCAGGTGGAAGTGAACCCCAATACCCTGCTGGGCTACAACATACCGCTATCCAGGGTAAAACACGCCATCATGCGCTCGAATAATGATGTCGGCGGGCGTCTGGTGGAGATGGCCGAAACCGAATTTCTGGTGCGCGGTCTGGGTTATATCAAATCCGTTGACGATCTGAATCAAATTCCGGTCGGCGTGGATAAAAACGGCACGCCCATCCGTTTGATGGATGTAGCCCATGTGCATCTTGGGCCGGAGCTCAGGCGCGGCGCCGTGGATTACAATGGCGAAGGCGAGACAGCCGGCGGCATTGTGGTGATGCGTTTCGGTGAAAATGCATTGACCACCATTAAAGCCATACGCGCAAAGATCGCCAAATTGCAGAAAGTCATGCCGGAAGGCGTGGAAATTGTGCCGGTGTATGACCGCGGCGCTCTGATCGAGCGGTCGGTGTCCAACCTCAAGGAAAAGCTGCTTGAGGAATTTGTCGTCATTGCTCTGGTCTGCATGATTTTTCTACTGCACGCCCGTTCCGCCCTCGTCGCTATCTTCACCCTGCCCATGGGCATGCTGATCGCCTTCATTCTGATGCGATGGCAGGGCTTGTCCGCCAATATTATGAGCCTGGGCGGCATCGCCATCACCCTGGGCGCCATGGTGGATGGCGCTATCGTGCTCATCGAGAATGCGCACAAACATCTTGAACACGGCGAACAACGGAAGGGGTCGGCGTTGACAATTCCCGAGCGATGGTCGGCGGTCAGTGACGCAGCGAAAGAGGTAGCCCCCGCCCTGTTCTTCTCTCTGCTTATTATCACCTCATCCTATCTGGTGATATTCACCCTGCGGGAGCAGTCGGGGCGGCTGTTTAAGCCGCTGGCCTTTACTGCCACTTATATCATGGCCGCGGCCGCCGTGCTTGCCGTAACGCTGGTGCCGCTGCTGATGGGCTATTTCATCCGGGGAAGGATAATACCGGAGGAAAAAAATCCGGTGAACCGTTTCCTTAAATTCATCCATCACCCAACGCTTGCCAATGCCCTGAAATACAAATGGATCACCCTTGGCATCGCCCTGGCCGTGTTACTGAGCGTGGCCTACCCCCTGGGTAAGCTGGGCAGCGAGTTCATGCCACCGCTGGACGAGGGCGATATCCTCTATATGCCCACGGCCCTTCCCGGCATCTCCATCACCAAAGGGAAGGAGATGATGCAGCAAATGGACAAGATTCTAAAAACCTTTCCCGAGGTGCAATCCGTATTCGGTAAGAACGGACGGGCGGAAACATCCACCGATCCGGCCTCTCTTGCCATGACGGAGATCACCATCCGCGTCAAACCCAGGGAGGAATGGCCGGATCCGTCCAAAACCACCGCGCAACTTATGCGTGAAATGGACAAGGCCATTCGGTTCCCCGCGGTGGCCAATTCATGGGGCTTCCCGATCAAGACACGCATCGACATGCTTTCCACCGGCATCAAGACGCCGGTCGGCGTCAAGATCGTCGGTCCGGATCTTTCCGTGCTGCAAAGAATCGGTAAAGACATCGAGGGCGCCCTGAACATGTTGCCAGAAACCAAAAAGGCCATGGGCGACCGTGCCATGGGCGGGTATTACCTGGATTTTGATATCAAGCGCAAGGCGGCGGCGCGCTACGGCCTGACCGTGGGCGATGTGCAGGATGTCATCCAGTCCGCCGTTGGCGGTATGAATATCACGGAAACGGTGGAGGGTCTGGAGCGCTATCCGGTCAATCTGCGCTATGCGCGTGGCCTGCGCAGCAGCCCGGAAGAGCTCGGACGCATGCTGATCCCGACGCCAACAGGCGTACAGATTCCAATTGCCCAGGTCGCCGATCTGAAAATCCGGCGCGGACCGCCTTCGATCAAGAGTGAAAACTCCCTGTCCGACACCTGGATTTACGTGTCCATCAACACCTCGGATATTGGCGGCTATGTTGACAGGGCCAAACAGGCCGTCGCCGCGCAGGTGAAGATCCCGCCTGGATACACGGTTCTCTGGTCCGGGCAGTATGAATACATGCAGCAGGCCAATGCCCGCATGCGGCTGGCCGCGCCGCTGGTTCTGGTGCTGATTTTCCTGCTGCTGTACTTCAATTTCAAAACGCTGATTGAACCGCTGGTGGTCATGGCCTCGGTGCCGTTCGCACTGGCTGGCGGCGCCTGGCTGATCTATCTGATGGATTTCAATCTGAGCGTAGCCGTGGATGTGGGCTTCATTGCGCTGGCCGGCGTAACGGCCGAAATCGGCGTGTTGGTGCTCACGTTCATCGGCCAAGAAATGGAGCGCAAGCGTGCGGAACTGAAACGGCCGCTTTCATCAACGGAAATATCTGAGGCCGTGTTGAATGGCGCCTCCCAGCGCGTGCGCGCCATCGCCATGACGGCGGCCGCCATCATCGCCGGGCTGTTGCCCATTATGTGGAGTTTGGGTACGGGATCAAGCGTCATGCAGCGCATCGCGGCGCCCATGGTCGGCGGCATGCTCACCACCCTCGTGGTTTGCCTGGTCGTGGTGCCGGTTTTCTACGGCATGATTTTACAATTCAAGGAGAAGCGCGCCTTCAGCGCCGCCGCGAAACTACAGGAGTAAAAAGGAGTAATTACATGGAAATGAACGTCGTCATTGCAGTCATTCGCACCGAAATGCTGGATCAGGTAGAGGCCTGTTTGCAAAAACTTGGCCTCGAAGGCATCAGCATCAGCCGCGTCAAAGGCTATGGAGAGTATGAAAATTTTTATAGCAGGGATCATATGACGACCTATGAACGCCTGGAAATTTTTACTCCCGAATCAAAGGCGGAGAACATCGCCCGTTGCATCATGGGCGGAGCCCATTCCGGTCTGCCGGATGATGGCATTGTCAGCATCCTGCCTGTCCGAAAATTCTACCGGATACATGCCCAGGCAGGCCAGAGCGGTACGGACCAGGAATAAAAGCACCATGAACACAAATGGAAAGGAGAATAACATGACAAAAACAATGATAGTGTGCCTGCTTATAACGGGTGTCATGGGAATAAGTCCGGCACTTGCATCCGGCGGTCATGAGGGCATGGATACGCATCAAGGAACGATGAACGGCGGTATGAGCCATGAGATGGGCAAGGGTCGCATGAATGGAAAGATGACGGGGCAAATGAAAGACCCCATGAACGGCATGTTTCTCGTCAGGAAGGATATTGACGGCTATCAGGTCAGCTTCCATGTCATGAAAGCGCCGGACGGTATGCAGCATGGTGGATCACATCATTTCATGTTCAAAGTCGAAAAAAATGGCAAGGCGCTGACAAATATTCTCGTGAATTCAAAGGTGTCACATCCGAATGGCGCATCTGAGTCCAAGATGATGATGCGAATGGGCGACTGGTATATGGCGGCTTATGATTTGGGGCACGTTGGCACACACCAGATCATGGTCCTGTTCAAGACCGCTGATGGGGAAAAGCACTTTGGCGGCGTTGAGTATCAGAAGCCAGAATGACCCGCAAATTCATCCACGGCTTTATTGAAAAATGTGGGCTAGCCTTCAGAATCTGGAACAAATTACAAAAAGACAAGGAGTAATAATGAAATATCTTATCAGAACGTTGATGATTGTCGCTGCTTTGGGGCTTGCCGCATGCGATGGAGGCAGGTCCAATAGAGGATCTACAGCAACGATAACGAAAGAGGTTGTGATGTATAAATCTCCCACGTGTTCGTGCTGCTCTGGTTGGGCTGATCACTTGAGAAGCTCGGGTTTCACCGTCATTGAAAAGAAGAGTAATGATATGGCCAGCATCAAGAAGCAGTACGGCGTACCAAAGAAACTGGCTTCGTGTCATACAGCCATTGTCGATGGCTATATCATTGAAGGACATGTGCCAGCCGCTGACGTGAAACGCCTGTTGAAAGAGAGGCCCAAGGTTGCGGGTCTGACCGCTCCCGGTATGCCGATGAAATCACCGGGTATGCAGGCAGTGGGCCAAAAACCGCGGGGATATGATGTACTGACCTTTGACAAGGATGGCAAAACTACCGTGTTTCACAGCTATTAACCTGCATGGTCAACGATGAATTAATGGCCAAAAAAACAGATGCCCATCCCGGTCAAGGGCAATGCCTATGCCAGGAAAGGCCAGTAATGATGAAGAAATTCCTTGCGATTGTAGCTATTGCCTCATTGGTTGGGGCATGCGCAATATTGCCGCGCGCCAATCAGCCTGATAGCGAAACAGTCAGCGCTACGGGCTCAATCATGAATCACCGGAAAAGTTTCTTTGTGGCCCGTAAGGGAATCGACGATGGATATGTCGTCATATTTCATGTTATGCCGGCCCCGGAAGGAATGGGATACAGCAGGAAATATTATCATCTGATGGTGAGTATCGTAAAAGGCGGAATGCCATTGACCGATTTGCAGGTGTACTCAGATGTTAAACACCCGGATGGAAGTTCGCAAAAGGAGGAAAAGATGATGAGAATGGGGGACTGGTATCTGACGCGTTATAACCTCAGCCATGACTTGGGAAGGCACTGGTTAACAATCCATTTCGAGGCGTCCGGCAAAAAATATACCTCGGGCATCTATTACCCGGAGATTGATTACTCTGAGTAATCACGGCCAAAGCCCATGGCACGACGCCAGAACCAGTGGCGGCAATCACACGGCTGGCAGGGTCAGCTGGGATCGGTGCAAAAGAGGCTGGACAAGTACTCTCTTTTACCGGCAGACCACCTCACGTCAACAGTCCACAAAAGGAGAAGCCCTATGAAAGAAATGGTGATTAGGATTGCCGGCATGAAATGTGATGGCTGCGAGGCCACCATTCGCAAGGCGCTGCTGGAACTGGATGGTGTTTTCGACGCTCATGCCAATCACAAAACCGGCGAAATATGGTTACAGGTCTTCGAATCGCATTTCAGCATCGCCGCAGTCGATAAGGCGCTCCGCAAGCTCGGCTACGGACCCGAGGGGAGTCAGCCATGAAGGAAGATCTGAGCTGCTGCTGCCGTGACAGCCAGAAGGTCTTTCTGGATCGCGCCATGCAGCATCTCGATCTTGATGCGGCGCAAAGAAAAATGCTGCTGCATTCCTTTCGTGAAGTCATCGTCCAGATACCGTTGAGATTGCACGAAGGAGAAAGGGAAACGCTGCACACCTTCACAGGCTACCACGTACAACATAACCATGCTCGTGGGCCGTTCAAAGGCGGATTACGTTTTCACCCCAGCGTTCAACTGGACGAGGTGCGGGCGCTGGCGCAACTGATGACCTGGAAAACCGCGCTGGTAGACATCCCCTTTGGTGGCGCCAAGGGCGGGGCATAACCGTTGACCCCGCGAAACTGACGGGTGTTGAGTTGGAGATACTAACCCGGCGTTTTACCCAGAAGCTGGCGCCAATCCTTGGTGAACATGAGGACATTCCAGCGCCGGACGTCAACACCAACCCTCAGGTCATGGCCTGGATATTCGATGAATACAGCAAGTCGCACGGCCATACGCCTGCCGTGGTTACCGGCAAACCGGTCGAGTTGGGTGGCTCGGAAGGAAGGCTGGAAGCAACGGGATTCGGCGTGGCGTTTATCGCCGCCCGAACATGCAGTGATCTGACGATACCCCTGAAACAGGCACATATCGCCATACAGGGTTTTGGTAATGTAGGCTCGCATGCCGCACTCCGCCTGAGTGAAATGGGCGCGCGGATCGTGGCTATTTCCGATGTATTTGGCGGCGTTTATTGCAAGGATGGCGTAGATATTCAGGCTGCCGCGCACCAAGTGGAAGAAAATGGCCGCTTGCAGGGCTTGAAGGGAACGGAAGAAATCAGCAACGATGCATTGCTGACGCTGCCCTGCGATGTGCTGATCCCCGCAGCCATGGAGGGCGTAATCAACTGGCGGTGCAACAAACGTTGCGGGCCATCGTATTGCGCGGCTTCTGATTCCTGGGAATGAAAGCCTGATGGAAGATAACATGGTGATGGAATGCAGTTTCCGGGTGGACAAGACGCAGTGCGAAGAATGCTGAAAT
>CAZQZF010000001.1:0-9002 GCA_964597745.1 uncultured Zetaproteobacteria bacterium | reverse complement strand
GCTGAAATAACCGAGGTATTCACCGACGCGGAAACGGGGAAATCCCCCTGCCCCAGGGTCAGGGCAATCCTTCAGCATCATCTCAAGGAGAACAACCGGCGCATGGATGAATTGAGCGCCTTGCAGACGCGTATGGAACATGCGGCTAGGCAATGGCGCGATATGGATGATGGCATGCCGGGCGAGGATTCCATTTGCCTGCTTATAAAAGCGATTGATGCTTGACCTGTGTGCCACACCCATCCTCTACGATTCAAACAATGAACATGCATCAGCCAGATCGCCAGTGGACTTCAAGAGCCCTCTCGGGCCGTGTGAAGCATAAACATTTATATCCAATTTTAAGGAGAAGGCAATGAAACAACAAAGCAACAAGCAAAGCTTTAAGGATCCGGTTTGCGGCATGGAGGTCAGCCGTATGACCGCCATTGATGAATTTGTACATCAAAATAAGACTTACTACTTCTGTGCCAAGGCCTGCCTGGAGGCGTTCAAGGCGGAGCCCGAAAAGTATATTCGGCATCACCGCCAGCATAGGGTGAAGCAGCGGTAAATCTGCAAGAGCATGGCTACCCGGCTGGCCTTAGTAAGTACCGATGCTTTATCATTACCTCGCCTCGAAAGCATGGCGCGAGTGGGCGAGTGCAGAGTGAAAGCAGACATTCATCATCGCGCTGTATGCGGAGGTGTATGGTTTCCCGCTCACCATTTACCTGCTCGTACGATTTTTCGGATTGGGCAGACATACACGCCGGCCTCTGGTCCCCCTGCTCGACTTTGGCGAGACGGGCTTGCTGATCTCGATGCTGCTCGGCTATGCGCTATTGTTTATCGATATCGGCTTTTTCATACAAGTCTGGCGCGAACTCTATCATGCGCACCAGCGGAATCAGCCAGCAACAGCATGGGCGCCTACGGGTCGTTAATTTAAAATATGTTTTTTAGGATCGCATGACAGGAGATTATAACCATGGCACATCTTGATCACTTCACGCGCACGCCGCGCATCGCCTACTTTTCCATGGAAATCGCGTTGCAAAACGACATTCCTACCTATAGTGGCGGCCTGGGCATCCTCGCCGGCGATACCATGCGCTCGGCCGCCGACCTGGAAATCCCCATGGTGGCGGTCAGCCTCATTAGCCATGCCGGCTATTTCGAACAGGAGATCGATACTCAGGGAAGACAGATCGAACACCCTTCCCCTTGGGAGCCTTCGCATTGGGCCACCCCGCTGGAGGCCAAGGTGGCCGTATCCATTGAGAAACGGCTGGTGTGGGTCGCCGGCTGGCTGTATGTGCTCAAGGGGCATATGAATGGCGAGATTCCGGTCGTTTTGCTCGATACGGATATTGATGAGAACCAGCCCGAGGATCGGGAGATCACGCATTACCTCTACGGTGGTGACGATGCCTACCGGCTCAAACAGGAAATGGTGTTGGGGATTGGCGGCATACGCCTGTTGCGGGCTTTGGGCTTCGCGCTGCGCCAATACCATATGAACGAAGGGCATTCCGCCCTGCTGGCGCTGGAGCTTCTGCACCGCCATGCCTATCCGCAAGAGGATGTGCGCCCCGGTGAGTTGGCATATGATATTCCGCGTGTGCGCGAGCTGTGCGACTTCACCACCCATACGCCGGTGGAGGCCGGCCAGGATCGTTTCTCCTATGATCTGGTGCGACGTGTCATGGCCGCAGTGATTGACCAGGATACCCTGAAGTTGCTGGCAGGTAACGATAACCTCAACATGACCCGGCTGGCCATGAATCTCAGTGAATATGTTAACGGCGTCGCCAAGCGACATGCGGAGATTTCCAGGAAGCTGTTCCCCGGCTACCATGTACGCGCCGTCACTAACGGCGTCCATCCCTTCACCTGGGCATCCCCGCCATATCGCGAGCTTTTCAGCACCCATCTTCCCGGCTGGTGCCACGAGGCGGAGATTTTGGTGCGCGCGGAATGCTGTATCCCCGATGAGTCGATCTGGGAGGCCCATGTCCAGGCCAAACAAGGGTTGATCGATAAGGTTCGTTCCCTTACCGGCGCCGAGATCAAACCGGAACTTCCCATCCTCGGTTTCGCCCGACGTATGACCGCCTACAAGCGTGCGGACCTGCTATTCACCGACATAGCACGCTTAAAGACCATCGCCAAAAGACATCCATTTCAGATTGTGCTTGCCGGCAAGGCCCATCCCAGAGATGAACCAGGCCATCATCTGATCGAGGAACTGCACCATCACATGCACGAGCTCTCGGGCATCGTCCCCATGGCCTACATCCCGAATTACAATATGGACATCGCACTGTCCATGGTCTCGGGCGTGGACGTATGGCTGAACACGCCCCTCAAACCGATGGAGGCCTCTGGCACCAGTGGTATGAAAGCCGCCTTCAACGGCGTGCCCAATCTATCCGTGCTTGATGGTTGGTGGATCGAGGGCTGCATTGAGAGTGTCACCGGTTGGGCCATCGGCGACCACGGAAAAGCGGACAACGATGGCGATGCATGCTCGCTCTATGAAAAGCTGGAGGAGGTCGTCCTGCCGCTTTACTACGGTGATCGGAGCGGCTGGATCGCGGTCATGAAGGGCGCAATCAGCAAGAATGCCTCCTTTTTCAATAGCCACCGCATGATGCGCCGTTATGCCGCCGAAGCCTATGTGCGCTAGGGAACCCGCTGAGCAAGACATTCATGGAACGGAGGAGGAGGCATGAATGATTTCAATCGACGATATCCGCAAGCGCGCCGCCACCTTGGGCATTGAAGGCATGGAGCATATGACGCAGACGGAACTGATCCGCACCATTCAGATTCGGGAAGGGCACTCTCCATGCTATGGCACAGCTTGGTGTAAACCGGAATGGAAAAAAACTTGTGTGTGGAAAGACGTCTGTGATGCGGAAAATTATTTCCCTGACGTTGGCGGCTAAAATCAGCCGAACAGCGCACGCTTATTGAAGATATATGAACGTTTTTTTATATAACCAGGAGAAGTCATGAATAAGCTCACTAAAATAGCAGACGCCGGCCAGTCCATCTGGCTGGACTACATCGACCGCCATCTCATCCGCGGCGGCGAACTGAGTCAGTTGATTGAGCGCGACGGCATCTGCGGCGTGACCTCCAATCCCGCCATTTTCGAGAAAGCGATCCGCACGGACAGGGAATATGCCAGTGCGTTGCGGCAACATGGAGAGACTTCTCCGGCGACGGCATTCGAGCATCTCGCCATTGCGGACATCCGTGACGCAGCCGATGTGCTGAATCCGGTGTACGAGCGTTCACAGCAGCGGGATGGCTACGTCTCACTGGAGGTATCGCCGAAACTGGCGCATGACGGTGAAGCCACGGTGACGGAAGCACGACGGCTGTGGCGCGAGGTTGGCCGGGAGAACCTGATGCTCAAGGTGCCTGCCACTGATGAAGGGATTCCGGCCATACGACAACTGATCGCTGAAAGGGTGAACGTGAATGCCACGCTGCTGTTTTCGCGGACTATGTATCAGCGCGTCGCGGAAGCTTTTATTTCCGGGCTGGAACAGAGGATGCGGAACGGCGCTCCGCTGACAGGCGTGGCGGGCGTTGCCAGCTTCTTCGTCAGCCGAATCGATACAGCAGTAGACGCCATCCTCGGCAAGCGTCTGAAAGCAGCGATAAGCCAGGGGGAGCGCGAGGTGCTGCGCGGCTTACTCGGCAAGGTGGCGATCGCCAACGCCAAACTTGCCTACCAGCATTACAAGACCGTCTTTTCCACGTCGCGCTGGGAGACGCTTACCGAATGCGGCGCCCAGAGCCAGCGTCTGCTATGGGCCAGCACCGGCACCAAAAATCCCGCTTACTCCGATACCCTCTACATCGAGGAGTTGATCGGCCCGGATACGGTAAATACCGCACCGCCCGCAACGCTGGAAGCATTCCGGGAGCACGGCCGCATCCGCGCCAGCCTGCAAGAGGATACCGCTGGCGCGACCGTCGTCATGAACCGGCTCAAGGCGCTTGGCATATCGCTGGATGATGTCACCGGCAAGCTTCTTGACGACGGCGTCAGGCTGTTCGACGAGGCCTACGACAAATTACTTAACGTTATCGCGGTAATTCATGCATAAATCCATGGCTCAATCTCCCGCATTGCCGCAAGGCGACCCCTGCACAGTCATCATCTTCGGCGCTGGCGGCGATCTCACCCGGCGCAAGCTCGTGCCGGCGCTGTTTCACCTGGCCTGCAAGGGGTGCCTTTGCGAAACATTCGAGGTGCTTGGTGTTGACCGTAAAACAAAGGGTCCTGAAGTATTTCGCACGGAGATGCGCTCCGCAGCGGAGACGTCGCTGGAAATCTCCAGCTTCAGTGACCGTGAATGGGATACTTTCGCACCACGTCTGAATTTCCTCACCGGCGATTTCGCCGAACCGGACACCTACAAACGGCTGGCCGAACGTCTCAACGGAATTTCCGCCCCCGTGGGCGCCAACCGGCTTTTCTATCTCGCCACGCCGCCTTCCGTAGCGCCCATGATCATCGACGGCTTGGCCGGGGCCGAATTAAACCGCGAGAAGAAAGGGTGGTCCCGCATCATCATCGAAAAACCGTTCGGTCGCGACCTCGTCTCGGCACGAACACTTAATGATACCGTGGCGCAAGCATTCAGTGAACGACAGGTCTACCGTATCGACCACTATCTGGGCAAGGAAACGGTACAGAACATCCTGTTCTTCCGCTTCGGAAATGCCCTCTTTGAACCTGTGTGGAACCGCGGTCATGTTGACTATGTCGAAATCACCGCCGCCGAGCCCCTGGGCGTTGG
This sequence comes from uncultured Zetaproteobacteria bacterium, assembly GCA_964597745.1. Lineage (GTDB taxonomy): Bacteria > Pseudomonadota > Zetaproteobacteria > Mariprofundales > Mariprofundaceae > CAYLYU01. The sequence goes on along the minus strand of CAZQZF010000001.1, from coordinate 4,197 downwards.
CCACCGCGCCGGTTATTACGAGGAAGCCGGTGCGCTGCGCGACATGGTGGCCAACCATCTCATGCAACTGCTGGCTCTTACCGCCATGGAGCCGCCTGTCGCTTTCGATGCGGATTCGGTACGGGACAAGAAGATCGAGGTCTGGCGCTCAATCCGGGTGATGATCCCTGATGATGTTACAACACACACGGTGCGAGCTCAATACAAGTCAGGCACCATCGACGATACGCCCGTGCCCGGATACAGAGATGAGCAAGGCGTGGCTTCCGCCTCGACGACCGAAACATACGTGGCGCTGGCCTTCTTCATCGACAGCTGGCGCTGGGAAGGCGTGCCATTCTACCTGCGTACGGGTAAACGGCTAGCACGCCAGGTCACGGAGATTGCCGTACATCTACGCCATCCCCCACTCAGCATCTTTCCGGGAGAGGACGATCTGGAGCCTAATGTTATTATTCTGCGGCTTCAGCCCAACGAAGGTATCAGCGTCACCTTCGGGGTCAAACAACCGGGTGTGAGAAAGGCATCACCGGTGCAGATGGATTTCTGCCACCGGTCCGCGTTTGGCGCCCATCCGCCTTCCGCTTATGCCACGCTGCTTCTGGACGCCATGCGCGGCGATGCCACACTGTTTATCAGACGGGATGGTGTAGAGGCGCAATGGCGCGTGGTCACGCCCATTGAGGAGGCTTGGGAGGGAGATGCAACCCAACTTCCCACTTATGCCGCCGGTAGTGACGGCCCCGCCGGAGCGGATGTCCTGCTGGCCAGGAACGGTCATAAGTGGCGCTCCATTACCGGGGCCTCAACCTGGGATGCCAAGAATCACGATGGCGAGGAACAGTTGTTTATTGACCCAGTGTGCGGCATGGCTGTCGAGGATGGCGGAGATCACAGCCTAATGTACGAAGGCAAGCCTTTCCATTTCTGTTCCGCGAAATGTCTGGACCAATTTGAAGCCAATCCCCCATTGTTCACTGACAAGCCACACGACAGGGAAACATGACGGAGAAGCAAAACAGCATTCCGCAGGGGTGCGTGACCGAACCCGAATCCCTGCCTGCCTCAAAGATCATCCCGGCGATGAGCACGCCGCTGGCCTCCATTTTCGGCAGTGGTTTTCTGGTCATCGTCCCCATTCTGGCCAGCAGCGTGGGCCCCTATTCGGTGTTGGCGATACTCGTAGTGGCCTTCGTCGCTTTCCATACCGGCGCGATCGTGCGCCACAACATTCTATGTGCCGAGCCTGTACTGACAGCGGGCCGCAAACGCATAACGCTCATGCTGGAACGGCTGTCGGATGGCGCTCTCGTTGCGGCCTATGTCGTATCGGTATGCCTCTATATCCACATCATGAGCGCTTTTGTTCTCAGCGCTTTCTCCATGGATTCGAGCTTCAACAAGAGCCTGCTTACCACGCTGGTGATAGGGATGATCACCGCTATTGGCATCATGGGCGGCTTAAAGCCGCTGGAACGTCTGGAGAGTTGGGCCTTATACGCGACGATACTTATCCTGGCCCTGTTATTGGGCGGGTTCGCCATTTATGACATCAACAGCTTTCTGAATGTGGGGCATTTCGCGCTACCGGCCATGCCGCGACGCTCCGGCTGGGAAATGGTGACTATTGTGGCCGGCACCCTGATCGTCGTACAGGGTTTCGAAACCCCTCGCTATCTCGGTCAACGCTTCGATACCTGGACGCGAATACGGGCCTCGCGATGGTCGCAATACGTCTCACTCGCGGTCTACGTCGCCTTTGTCGCCCTGGCGCTGCCTGTTGTGCACGTCCTGAACGGAGAATACACGGATAATAGCCTGATTCGGCTTACCGCAGCGGTCACAGCGCTGTTGTCGGCGCCGCTCATTGTCGCGGCCGCACTGTCGCAATTTTCCGCCGCGGTGGCGGATAGCATGGCAGCCGCGGCAAATATGGAGGAGGTCACGCATAGCCGCGTGAGTCAACGCCTGGGCTATCTGCTGGTCGGCGGAACAGCCATGACGCTGGCCTGGTCGGGCTCGACATTTGAGATTATCACCCTGGCATCGCGGGCTTTCGCACTGTATTACCTGTTGCAATGCTTTGTGGGCTTTACGGTATGCAAGAACCGCCGCGAACGGGCAAGGTTTTCCCTCGTGGCGCTGGCGTTACTCTTTGTCCTTGTGTTTGCCGTCCCGGCTGGATGACTGATAATGCCACCATGGGCAAGATCAGCCACAACCTGTTCGGTGCCTTTGTGTATAATACGCTCGGAATTCCGGTGGTGGCTGCTATTTTCGATAAGCGTGATTACCCATGCGTTGAGTTTACGAAATGTGAAACTGTAGGACCAATATAGTAATGATAATGAATAGAAACCTTCGATCTGTAATCAATCAATATAAATGTGATAATGAATCCGTCTATAATACATGGCTTGTGAATAATGATGAACGACTCAAAGCGTTCCGCTCGATTCGCAAGGGCGTTCAACAGGTTGTTGAGGATATCAGGTCAGGGATATTTCCAAATGACTTCAAGGGATCTTCACTGGAATTTGTCCTGAGTTGTATCACAGAGCAAAAGCAGGTGTTCGTTGGCGCTGCTCACCCATTTTACTGGAAACCGAAACTAAGAATTCCTGACATTTATGAGAATGAAGACAATAAGTCGGCATTTGGTACATTTCTGGATCGGTGCCTGAAAGCAGCCAATGAAGAGAAGCTGATCAACGAAATCATTCGACTGGACCAGCTTCAGATCAAGGGACTGGGGCCAGCCGTTGCAAACATTCTGTATTTTTTGCATCCAACGCTTATCCCACCGTTCAACACCGCGATCCTCAACGGCTTCAATCGATTGTTCGGACAGAAAAGAAAGCTGGGATCATGGTGCGAATACCTTGAGATGCGCGAAGTCATCCTTGAAGTCAATCAACGTCACAAGAACATGCTGTCGAGTGACCTTGGCGCCTTATCGGGTCTTCTGTTCGATATAGGAAGCAACAAGATTCTCGTCGGGGATGAGCACCGTCTGTCGGAGCAGGAGCAAGCCAGGGTCGAAAAAAGCATCAGCAAGCGCCACAAGGAAGTTCTATCCGAACAGGAACAGAACAATCTGCATTCAGAAATGCAGTATCATCTACTTAGGATTGGCGGCGCTTTAGGATATGATGTCATCTGCGCGGCGAATGATCGCTCCCGATGCCACGAAGGCAAAAGCTTGGGCTTGATGAGCCTGGCTTCTTTTCCAGGGCTTTCTGCCCCCAAAGATGTAAGAAATACCATCCGCCTGATTGATGTGCTGTGGTTTGAAAAAGATTCAGCTACGGTTGCGGCAGCCTTTGAAGTGGAGAAAAGCACATCCATATATTCGGGAATTCTGAGGCTTATGGATTTGCGCCAGTCGTTCCCTGATGCCGAGTCATCCTTGTTCATCGTGATTCCGAATAATCGTGAAAAGGAAGTGTTGTTGCAGATGTGCAGACCATCTCTCCAAAGCGCTGCTCTGACCATGCACTATATTCTGTTCTCCGATCTAAAAAAACATTGTGATGCGCTTTGCATGTTTGGTGAGAACAAGGACATTCTGAAAAAGATCGCTAGAACTGCGGCATGAAATTGGGCATGCGGAAAACTTTGAAATGATTAGCTGGGTGGACGGGTTTACACACTGGCTGCTGGCAGGACTGGTGCTGCTGTTTGCGCTATGTGTCGCGTTTAATGCATTGTTCCTCGAGCGCGCAATGTACACGGTATGGCAAAAGCTGCTTCATCGGGCTGATCGAGTCCAACGGCTACGGCTGGTATGCGGCACTGATCTGGCCCCGCTCTACAACGTTTTTAACAGTGTCGCTTCCGGAATAAAAGCGGCGGGCTGGAAGGCCTGGTTGCGGCGATTGCCATTTCTGGAGCTGGCGGCAAAACCATCGTGCATGAGTGCAAGGCCCCATGGAAATGCCATTATGACAGATGCAGTCGTCATTCGTCCTTTCATCGGCTGCATGCACCGTGGCAGATATGGGTGTTCCGTGGCAGCGGATCAACCGCCACATGAAGAGACCATCCATGTCTGAATCCATGCGGGTGGGGCTTGTCCTGTCAGCCGGAGGCGTACGCGGGCTTCTGGCCCATGCGGGATTTCTGCAAGCTGTCAATACAATGGGCATACGTTTCGATGCGATTGCAGGATGCAGCTCAGGTGGTGTCGTTGCCGCC